>JALZUX010000058.1 GCA_023301405.1 Granulosicoccaceae bacterium
AGTAGCAGTAAATTAACCTTGTAGTTATGCAGTAGCAGTAAAAACGCAGTTTAGTAGTAGAAGTATTCTATGAAGTATTGATGTAGTAATAATCTAAAGAGGTAAATTATGTTCCAAAAAATTACTAGAGTAGTTGTAGTATCCCTGCTCACGCTAGTATCTTCATCGTTGTTCGCGGCTCAACTTGTAAATATTAACAAGGCTGACGCATCAACAATTGCAGAGAATCTCAATGGAATTGGTAGCGCCAAGGCGAAAGCCATTGTTGCTTACCGGGTCTTGCATGGGGATTTTAAAAATGCAGATGAATTGATCAAGGTGAAAGGTGTCGGTATGAAGCTGGTTGATAGAAATAAAGATCTTATTTCTTTTTCCGGCAAACCGGAAACACCAGTGAGTACACCAAAACTTGCAGGAAGTACGTCGATTAATAAAGCGACTGTACAACCGGTGACTAAGAAAGACGCGAAAGCGGCATTGAAAGAGTCAGCAAGTAACTGACGGAGATTTTTTTCGTGAGTAGGTGCTGCGATATTTATCGCAGTACCTTTTAGACATTTTACTTTTCACTTGCCGTATTTAATTAACATTGCCGACAATCAAATTGCTGTAGACCCGGTGAGCTGAGTTGAGTCATCAGACTCGATCTCGAGTATCGGCAGCCTGATTACCATTGTGGTACCCACATTTTCTTCACTATGCGCCGCAACACTTCCACCATGTTGCCTCACCACTGTTGCTACAAGCGCTAACCCAAGCCCGGTACCCTTAAATTGTTTCTGTACGTTAGGATCACGATGAAACCGTTCAAATAGTTTTCCAATTCGAGACTCTGGAATACCGACCCCTTGATCAGATACCTCTGTCACTATCCATTCGGCTCCTTCCATGCGAGTAACAATCTTGACCTTAGTATGCTCAGGAGAGTACTTGATTGCATTCCCTACAATATTAATAAAAGCCCTTTCTAGTAAACTTGAATCTGCTGTTATCCAGACATCTTCATCGATATCGTCGGATACAAGAGTTATATTTTTTTGCCTTGCCTGAGGTAACAATTGATCAAGAGTACTTTCAACAATATTTTCGAAAAAAACGGGTTGAAGCTGATCTACTTCCAGATTTTCTGCACGGGTAAGGCCTAGAAGATCGTCGATCATGCTGAGTGTTTTATTAATATTTGCTTCAACCTGCAGGTACGGCGACAAATCTTTTTCTTTATCGGCCTGCTCTCGCTCTTTTGACACTAAATACAAAGAGGAAATAAGCGGTGACCGCAAATCATGAGATAAATATTCAATCAATTCACTACGTAAACGCTCTGCCCTTCTGATTTCACTCAAATCAACCGCGCTAGCTACAATTAATCGATCATTCAACTCACCACCAAGAACGTTAAAGTCGATGACTAATTCCCGCTCACCACGTAAAAAATTAAGCTGCCAGTTTTTTCCATCGGACATCACTGAATCAAAATCTTCTTTGTCAATTCGATGCGGATCTTTGCCTAAGCTTATAAAGAATTCGTAGACAGATTTATTTTCAAGCGATATGTCACTAAACATTTCAAGTGCCAGATCGTTGTAACGCATTAACTCCCCAACCGCATTCCAGACAATTAACCCTGTAGGGCTACCTGCAAAAATATTATCGTTCAGCACCTTTAACTGCAAAATATGCTGATTCTGCTTACTTAGTCTGTCGGCATCGTTCTGCAAGCTTTCGATTGTACCGCCTGTATCAGCAACTGAAACCCGACGCTGAACCCGAGACGCTTTATCAAGAAATGCGGCAAAACGATCATCCATTGATTCATCGTCGAAACGATAGCCAACAACAAAAGGGGTCTCCGACGCAAACCGCTTAGTTCGCCAACCATTTCGCTGTGTCCATTCTGGGTTAGCAATTTTCGACGGTTCAATACCGTCGAGATCTCCGGTAGATTGCAATTCACCATCAATCAATACAAACCATTTTTTCAAATAGAGGTGGGTGCCAGCGCTTTCAAACAAACTAACCAAAGGTAGCCGCGCGCTTAATCCAATATCATCATCGTAAATAGCCAATTTATTGGTTTCGTTACGTAGAAATCGAGAAGCGAATTCAAGCCGGTGCCAGCTCCACAATGGAAAAGCAAGCAAAATTGGAAAGGCCGCTAGCAGAGGAGGAAACCATAAATTAGCAATTCGATAAAGCAAAAAGCTGAGCATCACTGGCAACAACGCTAACAGAACGGTAGCAAGAAACCCCCAGCGCGGTCGCAAGCGTGAATAAATCATCAGTAAAAGTGCAATAGATATCGCTACAAGTACATAAGCTACCCACACATCAACCTGACCAATTAAACTACCTGACTCCAGTGCGCTAAATATATTTGCGTGTACTTCTACCCCCGGCAACGGCTGATCCAACCCCAATATCGGCGTAGGAATAGCATCACCAAGTCCAGTCGCCGTCAGCCCAAAGAAAACGGTGCTGCCAGCTATAAGTGAACGATCAAAATCGCCATTCAAAACGCCAGCTGCGGATATTGTCGTAAAAGTATTTTTCGGCCCATGAAAGGGAATCATTACCTCATAGTCCCCAACCCATTTAGTTGCCTGATCGGTGTGGTTACGGCGTACGCCGGGCAGCTCCGTAGGGGCGGTTCCAAGGCTTTCCATTGCTACTAAGGATAGCAACGACCAGTGCGGGTTTTTAAATCCAGCCTTCAGGAAGACACGCCGTACTATCCCATCCGAATCGATGGGAAGGAAAATATGCCCCAGGTCGCGTGCCGCTTCAAGAACGGAGGCAATTGGAAGCTTTTCTCCATTTGTTACATCTTGCCCTCTGCCTTCAGTGTGAATCGGCAAAATCACTCGATTCGATTTTTCTATGGAATAAGCAAGTAGCGCATCCGAACGAGGGTCATCAAGATTCGCTTCGGAGTAAAGAATATCAATCAGAATTATCTCGGCGCCAGCCTCACTGAGGTTATCGATAATCTTGGCCTGGTCTACTCGCGACCACGGCCATCGTCCATTCATCTCGACGCTTTTTGAATCTATACCAACAATAACGTATTTTGCTGGCGGAGCTGACTGACTGAACCGTACCCAATTATCATAAATTAGCCGATCAATTTTCTGGGTCACCTCACCGCGGTGCAATAGCAGCGTTAACACACCAAAAAACAGGTAAAAGCCAGCAAGTGTCCAATAACCAAAGCGACCACTGCGGCGTACATCAGTATCAGATGACACCATCGTAAATGCTATTTAGCTATTTTCTTGAATTCGTACAATACTCCATAGCGAGACACCGTTGACTTATTAATCAAGGCTCTTGCCGTCAAGTAAATATCCTCAGTCGTATCAACTGTGAGCTCTAAAGATTTTCCGGGTTCAATATCGTAGGGTTTGTAGCTGATCAATGTTTCCACACCATCTACAGCAACAAGGCTGTCACCAATATGGATCTCTGTCGCGACACGACCATTGGCTTTGATTGTCAAGTTATTCCCAATAAGTTCAATGTCTAACTCTGGCGCTAAAATGTTTTCATCAATTTTTGCTTGCTCAACAGCTTGTATGGAATCAAACCCTCTAAGACCATTTTTAGCGACAGCACGTGTATTGATAAAGTAGCCACCCGACTCTGAAAACGCAGGTACAAATGTGCTCTGCTCTGTGGATGATTGGATAATATCGGTCATTGATTCTGAACCCGCTATCGCGACCAGATAGCTTGCAGCGCCCTCAACTGGCTTCCAAGACAGAGTATCTTGTGCACTTATTCTAAGAAATTCATTGAATTCAGTTTTCGGCAGTAGATTGTGTAAAACGCCAATCGGTAGGCCTTCACCGGCAACCGTGCCCTTTCCAGAAGAAACGTTTATGGTCTGATTTTCCACTGTGATATCTACAGCGCCTTGTGTCACACCCAAAATGTTGCCTTCCGAAACCGCGATATCAAGTTCGGTTCCGCGTACTGCGGCAGATGCGTAAGGGGTATCGATGGTGAAGTTAGCGCGTTCGGAGAAACCAACATTGTTCACTTTTATATTCATCTGACCAATGGAGGTGTTAAGTTTAACCAGACAGGCTTTTTCAGTATCAAAGCATTCTAACTCCTGCAATAGGATACGACTCTCGGGCTGAATGTTCACTAATGTATCGCCATTAAAGGCCAAGCTAACGTAACCGTTTTCACCAGTTTGAATGGCGTCTCCCAAGTAAACTTTGTCGCCCTTTTGCAGAGTGTCCGGCGTAGTCTCGCCTTTTCTCACCAGTGTCACGTCTCCCTTGAAGTACGCCACTTTGGCGAAGTTCCTAAGCTGTAGGATCTCCTGGGGAATAACGATGATATCGCCAGGGTTCAGCGAATTAGGTGAATCCATTTTATTGTGTGCTTGAATTTCAGGCCAAAGTCCAATTAAGCCCGTTTCTCTGGTAACAATTGATGTCAGCGTATCACCGGGCTTGACCACTACATGCAAATCACCCGGAGCCACTTTGGAGGCAGGCTCGACGGTTGTCTGCGCGAGAACCGGTACAGAGTAGATCGCAACAAACAGAGGTACGAGGCACGCAATTTTTCTAAAACCAAAAGTTTTCGTCATTATTAGTTCCAATCGCTGTGGACACTACTTGTGTAAGAACCGACTGCCAAACAATACATTCTTAAATGAGCCATCACCGGTAGCGGATAAAAATTGTCCTTCGATAAATAGTAGTGACTAATTGTCCTGATGCAATGACTCTGGATACGCGCACGCTCTCCAGATCAACAACGGCGTGGCATACACCCTCACAGTTTGCAAAAATTCACACCAACTATTATAAGGTATGCTCTTCCAAGCGATACCCGTGTTGATAGATGCTTGTCAATTTCCACTTCTCCGTGGCTGACAAATTCAGCTTCTTGCGCAGCCGACTTGCGTGGGTATCGACGGTTCTGGTGTTTAACTCAGCAGAAGTCCCCCATACAGAAGTCAACAAATGCTGCCGAGACAAAACCCTGCCACGATTGCGGAAAAGAAATAGCGCGAGATCATATTCTTTTTCTGTGAGTTTAACTGCTTCGCCGGTGATTAGGATTTGACGATTGCTGGTGTCAATGGTGTATGGATCGTACTCCAGAACTTCAGTTTCCGGCTGAGCACGACGCGCCAAAGCACCGATTCGTGCAAGCAGTTCAAACTGCCGTACCGGCTTCACTAAATAATCATCAGCACCACTTTCAAGCGCTGATACGATGTCAGATTCTCCCTGACGGGCGGTGATGAATATGACCGGCACATCGCTGACCAAACTTTGCCGCAGCCACTTTAGAATTTCCAAGCCGGTCGCGTCTGGCAGATTCCAATCGAGTGTTACTACGTCATAACTCGTTTTTCTGAAGGCTCGCTGAAAACTTTCGGGCTCATGAAAGACTTCACACTGATGCCCACGCTCTGTGATCCAACCACTTGCGCGATTCGCCTGATCTACATCGTCCTCAAGCATGCCGACGCGCAGTATTTGTGAATCTGCCAAAATATTCTCCTAACCTAGGTAGCCGGTACTAGACAACTTCTGTACTCGGATTAAAGTAGTGACGCCCTGCCTTTACCGCCAGGATTTGTTCAAGTAAATGCTCATAGTCATTATCATTATTCGCGAAATCAATCTCACTCGCGTTAACAATTAAAACAGGTGTTTCATTGTAGCTATGGAACAGTTCTGTATATGCTCTTTGAAGCCGCGCGATATAGTTACTTGCTATCGCTTGCTCTGATAAATTTCCTCTTTTCTCTATCCGATCATACAGGACATCGAGGGGCGCTTGTAAATATACGACAAGATCAGGCACCACCAGATCAAAGGCAAGCTCCTGAGCAATGGACAGGTAAAGCTCATATTGCCGATCATCCAGCGTTAAACTAGCAAACAGTTTGTCTTTATTGAACAAGAAATCTGTCACCCAGACTGACGAATCTCTACTGTTGGATTCCATATTGCGCAATGCCGCACGCCGCGACATTAAAAAATGCAGCTGTGTAGGCAAGCTATGCACGTCCGGATTTCGATAGAACCCGTCCAGAAATGGGTTCTGGGCCGGATCCTCAAGCACCATCTTTCCACGAAGCGACTTAGCGAGACGCCTTGCAAGCGTTGTTTTACCAACCCCTATCGGCCCCTCTACAGCAATGTATCTTGGCGGATTTACCATCGTTAACCTCACTTATTCAGCTTGCCATTGTACAAGTTTCGCACAAAATTCACTCTCGTTATTCCAACCTCGTACCGCATTAACACTGCTGGACGGGCGATCTAGTTACTTCTGCCTGTCTAGTCACTTCTGCCTGAGTTGAGTTAACCATTGGCGGGATCACTTGCCGGGCCTCTGTTACGACGCCGCTGCGGGCGTTTTTTTGATCTTGCCGCACGAGCCCGTTGGCGGGCCGCGTCAATCGCAGCCTGAGCTTCGGGCGTGTCTTGAAGCTTTTCCCAGATATCACACAACGATTGCAAACCCTCGCCAGCTTGAGCACGCAAACATAAGAAATCATAAGCAGCTCTGAAGCGCGGGTTCGATAGCATTAGGCTGGCTTTCTTGCCGCTTGTTTTAAAAAGCCTTGGTTGTAAACTCCAGATCTCTCGCATCGGCACTGAGAATCGACGAGGCAACGAAGTAGCGTCCAATTGCGACGGCACGATGTCATCAGCAGCGCTGTTAATTGCCAGTACCGGAGGCAGACCAGACTCCTGATACTCTGCAGCGAGATCGGCGACATCCGGCCATAACATAACCGCATAAATATAGGCCGGTGTGACTGGCTGACCTGCCTGTATTCGTCTGTCTGTATTTTCCAGCGCAAGCTTAATCAGCAGCTGGGTGTACTGATCGCCAGTCTGTAATTTTTTGTCGGTACGGGGAAATAAAAATTCGAATAAACCAAGCTCACGTAACTTCATAAAGCTCTGGACACCATGACCGGACTGCAGCAGCTTTAACACTTCGTCAAACAAACGTGCTGCCGGAATATCAGAGAGCTTATGCCGATGCAGCTCAATGGCAGCGCGGACATCCGAATGTAATTTAAAATCAAGCTTGGCCGCAAATCTTGCAGCTCTCAGCGCACGCACAGGATCTTCGATCACTCGCTCTGCGGCGTTACCGATAAACTTCAATTCCCCGCTTTCCAGATCATCCATGCCACCGAAAAAATCAATGACGGTAAAATCGGCAATATTGTAAAACAGCGCATTGACGGTGAAATCGCGCCGCTCTGCGTCATCAGCGAGAGTGCCGCCGTAAACGTTATCTCGCACAATTCGCCCACCATCGCCAATAGCACCACCGGCACCCTCGGAATGTGAAGCCCTAAAGGTCGCTACTTCTATGATGTCTCTACCGAAGACAACATGCGCCAATCTGAAGCGCCGACCAATCAAGCGACAGTTTTTAAACAGCGCCTTTACTTCGTCGGGACTGGCATTTGTAGAAATATCGAAGTCTTTCGGTGCTTTGTTGAGTAGAAGGTCTCTTACCCCTCCACCGACTAGATAGCTTTCAAAACCGGCTTCATCCAGACGATAAAGTACTTTCAGCGCGTTTTTACTGATATTTTTACGCGAAATATTGTGCTCATCACGCGTGAAAATGCGCATCGTTGGAGCGCCGAGATGGTTGTTATTTGCAGTATCGACCGAAGTTAGTCCGTTGAATAACCTGTAGACAGATGAAAACCAAGTAGCCAAGACTACAGAGCCTGATCATCCTCTTCACCCGTACGAATACGGATTACTCGCTCAACAGATTCAATGAAAATTTTGCCGTCGCCGATTTTTCCGGTGCGGGCAGCATTAGTAATGGCTTCTATACATTCATCCAGCTGTGTATCACTGACTACTGCCTCTAACTTTACTTTAGGTAAAAAATCGATGACATACTCAGCTCCTCGATAGAGCTCTGTATGCCCTTTCTGTCGTCCAAATCCTTTAACTTCAGTAACAGTTATACCCTTGACGCCAACCTTGGATAACTCTTCCCGAACATCTTCGAGTTTGAAGGGTTTAATAATCGCTGTAATTTTTTTCATGCTTTTACCGGACAGTCAAAGTGAAGTGTTACTGGAACTTTGGTGAGGCAGATACTTTATGAATACTCAGATCGGCGCCGTTGTACTCATCTTCTTCGCTAAGCCTGATACCCACCGTTGCCTTTAGGATACCGTAAACAATAAACCCGACTGCAGTTGCAAACAAGACACCTGTAATTGTACCTAAACATTGTGATACCAGACTAACGCCACCTAGTCCACCAAATTGTTGCTGGCCAAATATGCCTGCCGCAATCCCGCCCCAAGCACCACAAACGCCGTGCAGAGGCCAGACACCCAACACATCATCTACTTTCAATCGATTTTGGGTCAATGTAAACAGCCACACAAACAATGCACCGGCAATCGCACCCACCGCTAGTGAACCGATAGGATGCATGAGATCAGAGCCCGCACAAACTGCAACCAACCCTGCTAACGGACCGTTGTGCACAAAACCAGGATCGTTACGCCCCACAAAAAGTGCTGCCAGTAGACCACCAACCATAGCCATCAGCGAGTTCATCGCTACCAACCCGCTGATTCCGCCAACTTCCTGCGCTGACATTACATTAAAGCCAAACCAGCCAACGGTAAGAATCCACGCACCCAATGCTAAAAAAGGTATGCTGGACGGTGGATGTGCGAGCAACACTTTCCCTTCAGAGGTATAGCGCCCTTGCCGCACACCAAGCAAAATCACCGCACCTAGCGCAACCCATCCGCCGAAGGCATGCACGACTACAGACCCTGCAAAGTCGTGAAACGGTTCACCACCGATGGAAGTAATGAAATCCTGAAAACCGTAGTTGCCGTTCCAAACCAAACCTTCAAAAAAAGGATAGGCAACTGCAACTATCACCAGGGAGGCCATCAATTGAGGGTAAAAACGTGCGCGCTCCGCGATACCCCCAGAAACGATAGCGGGAATGGCCGCGGCAAAAGTTAACAGGAAGAAAAATTTTACTAATTGATAACCGTTAGATTCAGCAAGAACCGCCGCTGGCTGAAAGAAATCCACGCCGTAGGCTATGCTGTAACCAACAAAAAAATAGGCGATTGTCGACACACCAAAGTCGCTGATGATTTTGACCAGCGCATTAACCTGATTTTTCTCGCGGACAGTACCGACCTCGAGAAAGGCAAAGCCTGCGTGCATCCAGAGCACCAAGATAGCTCCAAGCAGTACAAATAGGGTATCCGAACCTGACTGTAAGTTTTCCAACCGATTTTCACCTATATTGACCAACCCCTAATTTTAGATGATTTTAGGTTTTGCCATCAACTTATTATCTGATCCATGCTTCCGATTGGTAAATCCATTGGCCGTAATTAGTGCCCGTCAGGAACTGCGCGTAGCGAGGGCCAATCAACTGCTTTAGATTTTGCCACTGCATGTGCACAGGTACTTGCTAGAAATTGGTCATTTTGCAAGTAACGACAGGTGGTCGTGAAAGATTGCGTGGCAGTGTTGCGCTTGTTTCTGGATGGGCACTACATTAGTCATCGTGACTCTTGAATTTGTGGATCTGACGCCGATCCCGTTTGCTAGGCCTGCCAGCAAGTCGCTCTCCCTGAGAAATTAAACGGTCATCCTTAAGTTTAATCTCTAGAATTCGCCGTTTGTCCATACTTTCTTCTGTTTCGGCGTAGGCGGTTACCGCCTCTTTGGCACTGACACGCTTTTGAAACAGCCGTTCTATACACACATCAAATTCAAAAGGTCCTTTCTTAATGTTCAGCTTTTGACCCACCGAGACTTGTCGGGAGGGCTTAGCCCGTGAACCATCCACCTGCACCTTACCGCTGGATACGGTATCTGTTGCCAGTGTGCGGGTTTTGAAAAAACGGGTGGCCCATAACCACTTATCTAAGCGGACTGTTTCTGGTTGATTGTTCATTACAAGGTAAATCCGAAAGCAGGTTACCAGCAGAAATAGTAACATTGACACAACACGCGAAAAACGCCACCCCACATTACCATAACTCGCTAAATTGGCAGAAAATCGATGGAAGTATTCGTATATCGGAGCAACAAAAAAATGGGCTTCTATCTTTACCTACTTAAAAAAGATAATTTCGATTCCGTACCACCGGAACTTCTTCGAAGTCTAGGCAAGCTGGATTTTTCTCTTGAGTTTAACCTTCACGAGGGGCGCAAATTGGCGAAAGAAGATCCTGCAATTGTAATAAGCAACCTGAAAAAACTGGGATTTCACTTACAAATAACTGACCCACTCGCCGCACCGGAAGCTTTCAAGCTGCGCTAAGAACAACCATCAACAACAACCAGACAATAAAAAGGGCCCTACGGCCCCTTTCATTCATCCATTTACAACATTGCTAAGCTACCTTTTTGGCACGCTCAGCACTGATTCCTGACTAGAAAAATAGGCGGCTAGATCACGAATGTCCTGATCGCTCAGCGCCGCTGCAAAACCAGCCATAATCGCATTATTACGAGCACCACTCTTGTAGTCAGACAATGCACGGACCAAGTAGCTTTCATACTGGCCAGCTAACTTTGGATTTGTTGGAATACTACTGTTACCGTCAGCACCATGGCAGGCAGCACACGTGGCTGATAATTCCTTTCCTTTTTCAACATCACCACCAGCAAAAGCCACTGGCGACAGACCGATCGTCACCGCCGCTACTGCCAGACCTTGAGTCAAGCAACGGCACAACAATTTTACTTTTTTCATGTGTATGGCGATCCCGTTACTTTGTAGAAGATAAGTAAGCAGCAATGTCAGCTATGTCCTCATCACTGAGGGTTGCTGCATTGGCATGCATTGTCTTGTGAGAACGCTGCTTTTCCTTGTAGGCTTTCAACGCGGCAATAATATATGCCTCGTGCTGGCCACCTAGCTTTGGCACATGATAGGTCGGATAGGCGTTGACGTAACCGGGAACGCCGTGACATCCCAAGCAGCTCCATGCCTTTTTCGCTCCAGCAGCAGGATCTCCAGCGTTTGCGGCATTCATTACCAGCAAAGAGGTTCCAGCTGCTACCAATAACGCCAGCTTATTTATCATTTTCATAGGCCGTTCTTGTAGTAAATATTTCGAAATCATACCGAGCATTCTACTGCGCTCAAGCCACGAATTATAGTCGCTTTTAACTGATTGGCTAGCAATCAACTACTGAGTTCAATGATGAGTTCATTCATGCGACTTACAAATCCCGCTGCGTCGTCCAGTTGACCACCTTCCGCCAGTACCGCTTGATCCAGCAACAGATTTGACCAATCACCAAATCTGTCTTCATCAGGCTCGACATCCATTTTCTTAAGTATCGGATGCGTTGGGTTTATCTCAAGCGTTGGTTTGTTTTCAGGTATCTCATGGCCGGCCTGCTTCATCAGTTGCTGCATGTGCATGGCCATTTCCTGCTCCCCTAACACCACACAGGCTGGAGAGGTCGTTAAGCGATGCGACACGCGAACATCAGCTACCTTGCTTTCAAGTTGCGCTTTCATTCGAGAGATCAGTTTTTCTGACTCTTTCTCAACAGTTTCATGGTGCTCTTTTTCTTCTTTATCCTGAACCTCTCCTAGATCAAGATCACCTTTTGCAACGGAGTTCAATGACTTGCCATCGAACTCACTCAGATACGACATCATCCATTCGTCTACCCGATCATACATTATCAAAACCTCCACCCCTTTCTTGGTAAAGATCTCAAGGTGTGGACTGTTTTTACCGGCCATGAAATTATCAGCCGTAATGTAGTATATCTTTTCCTGACCGGGCTTCATGCGTGAGATGTAATCCGCAAAACTTACCGACTGGCTTTCTTTGCCACTTTCAGACGACGCAAAACGGAAGAGTGCAGCTACTTGCTCTCGGTTTGCAAAATCCTCTCCAGGCGCTTCTTTCAGGCAACGCCCGAACTGCTCCCAAAATATCTTGTAATTATCTGGCTCTTTCTCAGCCATATTCTCAAGCAGTCCCAGCATTTTTTTAACCGATGCACCGCGTATGCTTTCAACAACCTTGTTGCTTTGCAAAATCTCTCTAGACACATTGAGCGGCAGGTCGCTTGAATCAATAACACCGCGAATAAATCGCAAGTAACGCGGCATCAGCTTGTCAGCTTCATCCATGATAAACACGCGTTGCGCATACAGCTTTATGCCATGTTGTTGTTGTGCATCGTAAAGATCGAATGGGGCATTTTTAGGTATGTACAACAGGGATGTATATTCAAACTTTCCTTCCACGCGGTTATGCGACCACGCTAAAGGATCTTCCCAGTCGTTACTAACTTGCTTATAAAACGATTTGTATTCGTCTTCTGAAATGTCTTTTTTGCCACGTGTCCACAAAGCAGAGGCATCATTCACTTTTTCAAGTTGCGGTTCTTTTGCTTCTGCTTCTTCGTCGTCAGGGTTGTCATGCACTACTTCGAGCATCATGATCGGAAAAGTTATGTGATCAGAATATTTTTTTACTATTCCGCGCAGTCGCCAATTATCAGCAAACTCGTGAGCATCTTCCCTCAAGTGCAACGTTACCGTTGTACCTTTGCCAGCACATTCAACCTGCTGCAAATCATAACTGCCAGTGGCTTCACTCTCCCACCGTACCCCGTTAGCAACATCATCACCGGCTTTCCTTGTGACCAGAGTGACCTTGTCCGCCACTACAAATGCAGAATAAAAACCAACGCCAAACTGCCCAATCAACCGAGAATCTTCTTGCTGGTCACCGGTCAATGACTCCATGAACTGCTTAGTACCGGACTTAGCAATCGTACCTATGTTGCTGATGACCTCTTCGCGATTCATGCCAACACCATTGTCGGAAATGGTAACGGTATGCCCTTCAGCATCAAAACCGATCGTGATTGCCAGCTCTTGCTCACCTTCGTTTAGCGAATCATTAGCAACGGCTTCAAACCTTAGTTTGTCGCACGCATCCGACGCATTCGAAATCAGCTCACGCAGGAAGATTTCTTTGTTCGAATACAGCGAGTGGATCATCAGCTTTAACAGCTGATTGACTTCCGCTTGAAATTCCATGGTTTGTGCTTCGGGTTCTGTCATTTCTGATGGCTCCAACCCCGCATTTGAAAGGGGATTTACAGGTAATGATCGTCATTTAACAACGACATAATGCGGTGCACAAACCACTTTTCAAGCGTTACTATGCCAACCCATGATTTTTTAGAGCTTTGGACCGCAAAAGATATTCCCTGAACATCGAAGCCTCCGGTTCGGAGCATCGAGATGACAGGGAAATGGCTGAAACTAAACCAACCGGTTTATAATTTTTCTTTGATCCGTGCGGCTCGGCCAGTCAGACCACGGAGGTAATAAAGCTTTGAACGACGAACAGCACCACGTCGCTTCACTTCAATTTCAGCGACTTGCGGGCTGTAAGTTTGAAAAACCCGCTCAACACCCTCACCATGAGAAATTTTACGTACAGTGAAGGCTGAGTTAAGACCACGATTCCGTCGGGCAATAACCACACCTTCAAACGCCTGCAGACGCTCGCGTGTCCCTTCTTTCACACGCACTTGCACCACGACCGTGTCTCCCGGGTGAAACGCAGGTACTTCCTTGGTCATCTGCTCTGCGTTTAACGCATCAATGATATTGCTCATTACATCCACTCCAATTAGCGTGGTTCAATTTACTGTAAGTGTCCGCTTGATCGCTGTGCGCCAATTGGACGGTTAATTGTTTGCCCTAGCCATATCTTCCAACAATTGCTGATCTTCATCGCTCAGTTGTTGTTGATCTAGCAGGCCTTTCAATAATTCCGGTCGCCTCAATGAGGTTCGCAGCAATGATTGCCTGCGCCGCCACAAACGGATACTTTCGTGATTACCGCCTAGCAAAACCTGCGGCACCTTCATTCCTTTATATTCTTCCGGTCGCGTATAGTGCGGACAATCCAGCAAGCCTATTCCGGCAAAGGAATCTTGCGCGGCTGAGTCTTCGTGACCCAAAACCCCTGGAATTTGCCGGGCAATTGCATCAACAATCACCATTGCGGCAAGTTCGCCACCACTCAACACATAATCACCAATAGATATTTCCCTATCTATTCGCGATTGAATTAACCTTTCATCAACTCCTTCATACCGCCCTGCCACGAGCACAAGATTTTGCTTTGTCGCTAGCTCCGCTACTAACTGGTGATCGAGACGCTCACCCTGCGGGCTCACATAGACCACCAACGGTTTCACTGATACTTGCCGAGCATTACCAGCCTGCGCCTCAGAAATCGCCTCATCAAGCGGCCCGGCCTGCATCAACATGCCTGGCCCACCGCCATAAGGACGATCGTCTACCGTTCGATGCTTATCTGCCGCAAAGTCTCGAGGGTTCACTGTCGACAAGCTCAACAACTTTTTATCAAGCGCTCGACCAGTAACGCCGCAAAGCCCCACCGCTTGCACCAACTCGGGGAATAGCGTCACCACCGATATCGCGTTGCTGCTCATAGTAAAAATCTAAAAATCCGGATCCCAATCAACCGTAAGAAGGTTTTCTTCTATGTTGACTGTTTTGATGACATCGCCTTGTATCCAAGGGACCAACCTCTCCCTGTCACCAACAACGACTAACACGTCATTTGCGCCAGTTTCCATAATCCTCTTTACGCTACCCAACACCTTCCCTTCCAAGGTTACAACCGATAGCCCGATCAAGTCAGCCCAGTAGTAGCTTCCGTCCTTTGGTTCAGGTAAATCTTCTCTGCTTAGCTCGACCATTGCGTTAGTCAACTTCGCGACGTCGTCGCGATCTTCAATGCCGTCAAACTTAACGGCCAAGAACTTTCCGTGCATTCGCCCTGCCTGCAAGGTCAGCCGGCTTTTCTTTCCATTCTGGCTGATTTCCCACACTTTGTACCCCAGCAAACCCTCTATTGGGTCGGTGTAGGAAGTCACCTTAGTCCACCCACGCAC
>JALZUX010000059.1 GCA_023301405.1 Granulosicoccaceae bacterium
AGCGATTAGTCAACGAATCAGATTTATCAATGCAGCAAGTTCTGCGTTGTTTTGATCTGGTTCGGGAATCGATGATTGACCTGCCCCTCAGCCTGGACGTGTTACACAGGATGAAAGCGGCTGGTATACCGATGTATGTGCTTTCTAATATGCCGTCAGCCAATGCTGCTTATTTGCGAAAGCGTGATTATTTCAAATTGTTTGATGGTGTGGTTGTCTCTTGCGAGGAGAAATTACTAAAGCCCGAGCCGGCGATTTTCGAACTGGTGCTGCAACGCTTTAAGCTAAACGCAGCAGATGTTTATTTCATTGATGACAGTTTACCGAATATCGATGCGGCCAGATCATTGGGTTTACAGGCCCAGCATTTTCATCGAACCGATCAATGCTACGCGACTTTACACCAAGCATTTTCTTTGTGATGGGTTAGTCTGTTTATAAGCAAACCTTATAAGGATGGTAGTAAGCAGCAGATTTATTGCCTACTAAAGACTAGTTTTTTTCCTTATGCTTCCAGTGGGATTCCGCTGGAAGCATAATAGGAGATAGGTTTTTAAAACAAACAATAAATTTTAGTCTATCTCCATTATTGTGCGCTCATCAACTTCAATCAATATCGCCTCACCGTCGGTGTGAGCTTTGGAAATAGCGTCACTAATTGCCTGATCGTTAGTCAGCCGTACTGCTTTTATCCCATAGGCTTTTGCTACAGCTACAAAATCAGGTACCGCAAATTCAACCCCGACGGTTGAAACGTCGGCGTTTTCCATCGACGTTTTGATTTCGCGATATCCACCATTGCACCAAACTATAATCGCAACTGGCAAGCCGGTGTCTTTTAACGCCCCTAGCTCACCCAGCACGAATTGCATGCCACCATCACCGATCAAGCATACAACCGGATCTCCACGTGCAGCAAGTGCGGCGCCAGTTGCTGCTGGTAGTGCATAGCCCAGGGTGCCAAACCCGGTTGAAGAGTTGAACCACTGTTGCGGCTTTTCAGTATTAAAAATCATATTGCCGCTATAAATCAGTTGTGTTGAATCACCGACAAAAACGGTACCAGGCACGTTGTCACGCAGTGTCTCAAGCAATGTGATATGCCGCTTCATTTCTTCGCTAAGTTCGGTGTAGGCCGTATTCATCGCATTTTTTGAACGACTAGCGCCGTGCCGGTCAACCCCTTCGTCGACTACCTCTGTCAGTGCGGATACTGTGGTTGCTGCATCTCCAGTGATTCCGAGATCAGCCATCAGATTGTTGTTTAGCTGAAGCGGGTCTATGTCACAACGAATAAGCTTACCCGTTATATGGAAGCTGTTATTGGTAAGCTGGTCGTAGTCAGTGGCGGCTAGTTCAGTGCCCAGTGCGACAACCACATCTGATTCATTCACCGAGGTTCGCATTGATTCTAATGTACAGGTGGCTGGTACGGCCAGTTTATGCTGGTGCGATAGTAGCCCGCGTGCGTTTATTGTCAGGTGTACTGGAGCGTCTATTTTCTGTGCCAGCGTTTGCAGTTCTGCACTGGCCGCGCGGCAGCCGCCCCCGGCTAATATGAATGGTTTTTTTGAGCGATTGATCATCGCTGCTGCCTGAGCAATGCTGTGTGTTGAGGCCGTCGGTGCTTGCGATAGGCTGCGGTGGAGTTGAGTTAGCGTTTGATCAGCCGCGCTGCCCAGTAATGATACCGGCAATTGCAAGTGAACTGGTCCGGGCCTGCCGCTGGAAAAAACACCGAATGCACGTGCGATGGCTTCGGGTAGTTCTTCCGCTGTTTTAACTGTGTGGCTGAAACGGGTCAACTCTTTACTTAGCGCCAGCTGATTTGGCATTTCGTGCAGTTTTCCTCGGGCCTGTGCTGAATTGAGGGTGTTGTTGACGCTTGATATGACCAGCATGGGTATTGAGTCGGCGAGTGCTTGACCCATTGCTGTAGCGATATTGGTAAACCCGGGGCCGGTGATCACAAAGCAAACCCCGGGCTTTTGACTGACACGTGCATAGCCGTCAGCCATAAACCCGGCGCTCTGTTCGTGGCGCGGTGTGTGATGTTGGATGGAGCTTGCTGCCAAGCCCCGATACAGCTCGATGGTGTGGACACCGGGAATACCAAATACGTGCTCAACGTCGTAGTGTTCAAGTAGTGTGATCAGTGCGACACCAACAGTTAGGTCTGGCTTTGTATTTTTGGTCATGGAAATCGCTTATATTGAGGGGGGTAGCGGAGCGTTTACTGTTGTATTAGTTGCCGGCCCAATCACCGCTTTGCGTTAGTGCAGTCATGGCTTCTTCAATGCTTTCCCGCAACGTTTTGACAATGAAGTCAACTTGTTCACGGGTGATGATTAATGGCGGTGACATGACATTCAAGTTAATGATTGGTCGAACCAACAGGCCTTTTTTGTCTGCAATATTCGAGATGACTTTACCGATATCGAGTTCTTCGGGGAAAATTTCCCGTGTTTCTTTATTGGCAACAAACTCGACGCACTGCATCAGTTTTACACCGCGTACTTCTCCGACAATGGCAAGGTCTGTTAACGTTTGCAATTGGCTGGCGAAGTAGTCCCCCACATCGTTAACGTGTTCGAACAGGTTTTCAGTTTCCATGATTTCAATATTCTTTAACGCCGCGGCGCACGACACCGGATGGCCTGAATACGTAAAGCCGTGGGCAAAGTAACGACCGTGACCCGGCTCACTGATGACGTTGTGAATTTTGTCGGAATACAGCGTTGCCCCTAATGGTAGGTATCCTGATGTTAAGCCTTTTGCACAAGTGATGATGTCTGGTTGAATATCAAAAACCGAGTCTGACGCAAACCAGTGGCCACATCTTCCGAAAGCGGTGACGACTTCGTCTGAGACATAAAGGATGTCATGTGCTTTGCATAAGTTGAAAGACCGTTTATGGTAACCGGCGGGCGGTATCACAACACCACCAGCGCCGAGAATCGGCTCTGCAAAAAAGGCGGCTACTTTATCGGCCCCGATTTCAAGAATCTTTTGTTCAAGTTCATCGATCAGAAAATCCAGATACTGATCCTGATGTAGTCCATTGCCATAGCGATAAAAATTTGGACTGGACACATGGTGTATATCGTCACGTTTATAATCAAACTCGGGTGGGTGGTCTGCTTTTTTTCCACCGATAGACATCGCTAGATAGGTGGTGCCGTGGTATGACGCATCACGCGCGATAATATGTTTCTTTTCGTGTTTACCGCGACAATTCTGGTAAAACTGAATAAGCCTGTAGGCGGAGTCTATGGCGGTAGACCCACCGCAGCTGAACATCACGTGATTTAGATGCCCGGGTGCCAGTTCCGCCAGCTTAGTGGCGAGTAAGGCGGCGGGTGCATTTGTCATATCGACAAATGGACTGGCGTAGACCATCTTGCGCATTTGCTCGGTCACGGCTTCGATCATTTCTTCCCGGCCTTGTCCGATATTGGTACACCATAGCCCGCCGACGGAGTCAAGATAGCGATTGCCGTGGATATCATATAGCCAGGCACCATCGGCCTTGTCCATTACGAGGGCGCCTTCATCTGCAAAGCTGTCGAATAATTGCCACGGGTGAAGGTGGTGATCCTTGTCTTTCTGCCAGATATCTCGAGCGTAATTGGTTGTTGTATCTGACGTCATAAGAGTGATCCTTTTGAGCTTCAAAGTGTGCTGGGTTGACAATGTAAGTATCATTGTAAGCTTAAAGACTTGCATTGCCCTACTGCCTGCGTCAATGTTAATTCATAATATGCAAAATAGTGGAAGGGTGTGATGTCATCTGAGCGACCAAAGGCAATACCAACGGTACAACTGAAAAACGACCGGGTAGTGGTAACCGAGTGGCGCTTTGCACCCGGTGCAGAAACCGGCTGGCACCGGCATGGTTATGATTATGTGGTTGTACCGCAGACGACTGGCAAGCTATTACTTGAAACGGCTGACGGTAACATTGAAGCGGATCTGACCACAGGGGTCGCTTATTATCGCGGCGAAGGTGTTGAGCACAATGTCATTAACGCTAATGATTACGAGTTTGTTTTTGTGGAAACCGAGATCCTATAGGCTGTCACCGTGGACTTTTTATTATCAATGATGATGGTGGAATAGTGAACGCAAAACACAGGTTATAAGCTGCATAGTTGATGTTGAAGAATTATAATTTTCGGTGAAAATTGCTGTGCGTCAAATGTGAGGTTTTGACGTTACTTTATTGTGCTTGTCACTGTTTGAAATGATCTGCACCCTGATTAAAAAGTATTTTGTTATTTTGCGCGTTGTGTTGACCGCGATTTTGTTGGTCTTTTAACAGATCCACTCCACGTCTGACTGCAGGGCGGTTTTTAATTTGTCCACGCCAGGTGCTGACCCGGGGAAAGTCTTGCAGTGATCCTGTTAATGGCTTTGCAATCAATACCCACGGAAAAGCGATGATATCGGCAATGCTGTATTCGTCACCAAGCAAGTACTCGCGGTTGCTTAATTGCCTTTCGAGTACGGCAAGGTTTCTTTGGTACTCGCCTCGATAACGCTCTTTGCTATAGTCCTGGTGTTCAGGTGCATAATTAACAAAGTGGCTTAGTTGCCCGCCCATCGGCCCTTGGTTACCGGTTTGCCAAAACAGCCATTCCAATGCTTCTTTTTGACCTACTTTGTCTTGCGGTATAAACCGTTCATACTTGTTGGCTAGGTAAAAAAGAATAGCGCCTGACTCGAAAACACTGATTGGTT
>JALZUX010000060.1 GCA_023301405.1 Granulosicoccaceae bacterium
GACAGCCACCTAGATGGTAAATAGGTAAAAGACTCTGGCACTTGAGGCAATGTTACTACCTGTTATTTCAGGACAACAATTAAAGTAGAGTTCTACGGTGAGAATTTCTGGCTGAGTATGTAAGCAACCAGTGATTTACGTTCTTCAAGCGTAAAAGTACTTTTCCAAGCGGGCATTTTTCTAAAGCCGTTGGTGATTCTGTTAAAGACAAAGTCTGGTTTGTAGCGTGCGGGAGTTAGTTTTGGAGCCTTGCCCGGATAGGCAGAACTGCCATGGCAGTGGCGGCACTGAACCCACAGTTCACCGCCACTTGCTACAGCGGTGGCGTCAGCTAAATATTCGTCGGTGAAAGCGGGGTCTTCAGTTTCATCATCCGGTGTGATCACCGGCAGGGTAGATGCTTTTATTGCCTCTGTTGAAGCCGCTGCACCGGACTCAGCCTCATAGGCAGGTGAAAATGTAATCAGATAAGACAGCAGGTCTTTGATTTCCTGTTCGCGTCGCAAGCCCTTAAAGCCCATGGTGGTACCGGGGACGTAGCGTGCCGGCCCGGCCAGGAAAATGTATAGGCTTTTCTCATCCCAGTTGAGGCTTTCCTCTTCACCTTTGGCCCGCATGGCAGGTGAAAAGGTCTCGTAGCCCGGTGCTGAACCTGCGGTGCGACCAAACACATGGTTAAGGGTAGGTCCAACGGTGTGTGCTGCACCATCGCCAATAGCGTGGCAGGCCGCGCATTGCTTGAACAACTCTTCACCTTTGACCGGGTTGGGTGCCGCGTGTGCGATATTGATAAGTAGGCATGAAAAGAGAAGGGTTATAGCGGCAATTGGCTTCATTTTTTCTATTCTCAAGCAGTCTGCTTTATTCATCAGCAAATAATGCTGTCGGCTCTGTAAGGGAGTAGTGGCCGATAAGATAAAGAGCAATACTTTTTTTGCAAATGCCGCCCTAGCGGATATTGGAAAAAAGCACTATCTAAATGTTAAAGCAGATTAAGCGGGTGTCAATGCAACAAGTTATTGGAAATTAGTTGGGTGTTGAATATGGCTAAATAAAGACCGCCCACACATTGTGGGCAGTCTGAACAGCAGTGTGCAACGTAAACTTGGATTATTCGGCAGGTACTACTTTGTAAATAGTATCTAAACCGCCAACAGGGCCTGTTGTGATTGAAGTTAATGCAAAAACTTCACCTGCTGAATCCTGAGCGAAGGCTAGAACATACGGACGGTCTCCCGGCATGTTAACGACTTCCGTGTCACTTAGATCCCAAGTGCCATCATCGCTTGGTGAACCAACAAACACCTGGCCTTTCATTGACGCAAATGATTGGCTCCAGTCGCCAAAGATATACTTACCCTGCCAATCTTCTACTGCGCCACGATAAACGTAGCCGCCAGTAATAGAGATGCCTTTGCAGCCATCTGGTTTGGCTGAGCAGTTGTTGTATTCCATGACGGGTTCAATCAGGCTGGCCGTATCGCAGGCGGCTGGATGATCATCAGGGGTGGTGTAATCAAAGCAGTGAGTAGCTTCCATTACGCGCCAACCGTAGTTGCCACCTTTTTCAATGATGTCGATTTCTTCGTAGCTGTTTTGTTGTACGTCGCCGCACATCAACTTGCCATCACCCATATCGAATGAACAGCGCCACGGATTACGTAAGCCATAGGCCCAGATTTCCGGTTGTGCGTTGTCGTCGCCAACAAACGGGTTATCAGAAGGTATAGCGTAGTTTTTCCCATCTTCGGATTTGTTGACGTCAATACGCAGAATTTTACCCAAATGAGTCGTCAGATCTTGGCCGTTGCCTTCGGTTACGTTGTGACCAATGCCCCAGTCATTCGCGTAGCCGCCGTCACCCATGCTGATATAAAGCATGCCGTCAGGGCCGAATCCAATCCAGTGTCCATTATGGTTGAACTGTGGCCAGTCCGTTGCTGTGATGATGCGCATAGACGCGGGGTTAGCAACGTTAGGGTCGTCAGAAGAGACGGTGAATTCTGCGACCGTGTTGGTGTGGTCCCACCAGAATTGCTTACCCAGATCGTTATCAAAATCTAAAATTCCACTGAACGCGACATAGAACTTGCCGTTGGATTTGTAGTCGGGATGGAAAGCCAGGCCCAATAATCCGCGTTCATCAAAGTCAGAAAATTGCTTTACGATTAAATTACGAATATCAAGAAATGGTGTGGCTTCTAGTTTTCCCTCGGCGTTGATGACGCGCACCCGGCCAAATTGCTCAATGACAAATTGCCGGTCATCGCCATCGGGTTGAACCATGGCAAGTGGAGAGTTTAAGCCGGTAACGTAAGGTTCGAGTTTGATCTTTACCGCTTCAGCTTGGGCGTTTGCGCCAACAAACAGAGCTGCGCTCATGGCTGTCGCGATCAACAGTTTATTAAACTGCATTGTTTTTTCCTCCGGGTTGTTTGGGACAACTTCGTGTATAAGCAAGGAGTCCAGTGCGTGCTTGGCACGGTATACGAGTATTAAACGCAATAATTGCGAATAAAAACCGAATACACGAGTAACGCTACCACATGATTGGTTCCGTTAAAAGATAAAAATGCATGCGAATGCATGCATTTAGAAACGAGCGTTTGCTGCGGTGCGCAGGGGTGTGGGTAGGACGAGGTGGTGTGTGTCAGGCGAGCAAGGCGTTGATCATATCCCGGTGATCGCTCATATAAATTTTGAACCATTCAGTAAATGTGTGTGGCCGCTTTTCTATTTCTTGAAGTATCTCAGCCACAGTAAGCCACTGGGTAGCATCGACTTCAATAGGATTAAAAGCGTGGATATTGTTGTGCTCGTTGTGCGTCCCGTGGAAGCAGTGCACGTGTTCGTTCTCATACAGATCACCCACTTTGGCGTTATAATCTATTAGCCCGAACTGTTGTAACGGTACTTGCCAACCCAGTTCTTCGTTTAGCCTTCGTTGTGCGCAATCGTCTACTGATTCACTCCAGCGCGGGTGAGAGCACACGGTGTTAGCCCATAGCCCGGCAGAGTGATACTTGGTTTTGGCGCGACGCTGTAACAGTAAGCGATCATTGTCGAACACAAATATAGAGATCGCAACGTGTCGAACATTGCTAATGTGCGCTTCAAGTTTATCAATGGCATAAAAACTATTGGTATCAAGGCTATCGATCGCGATGATTTTTTCATGCAAGCCTATATCTTGAAGCGCGCTTTGAGGTGCTGCATCTATCATGCTATCTCTAGTCATTCAATAATCAGGTTGTTGGCGTTGCGTTTTACAGCGCTATCCTGAACCAGTGGTTCGCGGCCGCCACGAAGAATAGAATTACCTTCATAAACAGTACGCTGGTCAATCGCGGTTGGATTAAGCCAATCGTCTTCGTGCATCTGGCCGCTCTGTCCATAAGCTGACAGTGCATTTTGGTAACAGACCAGTTGGACTTGTTCCTCAGGGATGCCGCGCTCAAGTGCAAGTTTTGCTGTTTTCGCAACACCTAAAGGCTCTGAAATCCCCCAGTCGCAGGCAGAGTCAACCATGATACGTTCTGCGCCGTATTCGGTCAGAATGTCCACCATACGCGAGTTCCCCATCTTGGTAGACGGATAAATTGAAAAAGCCGCCCAGTAACCACGATCCAATACTTCCCGCACGGTTTCTTCGTTGTTGTGATCAACAATAATTTTAGTCGGATCCATGCCGTGTTCTTCGCAGACATCCATTGATTTAGAAGTACCACGTTTTTTGTCCCGGTGCGGGGTGTGGATCATGACGGGTAAATCAAGCTCTTTGGCAAGCTCAAGTTGCAGGCGGAAATACTTGTCTTCAAGTGGTGTTTGCTCATCATAGCCAACTTCACCAATGGCCACTACGCCTTCTTTAAGTGCAAAGCGGGGCAGTATGTCCATCACGGCTTCGGCGAGTTCTTCGTTGTTGGCTTCTTTGGAGTTAAGCCCTACGGTGCAGTAATGCCGTATGCCGAATTGACCGGCTCTGAAGCGCTCAAATCCTATGATTGCCGATAGATAATCTATATAAGTGCCAACATGTGTGCGAGGTTGGCCAACCCAGAATGAAGGCTCAATAACCGCCACAACACCGGCGGCAGCCATGGCTTCGTAGTCGTCGGTGGTGCGGGAAATCATGTGGGCATGAGGATCAATAAACATCATGAGGTAGCACCTGATTGTTGCAGTAGTTCTTTGCTGATAGCGTCCCACGTTAAGGTGCCATTGGCAATATGAGAAGCTGTCTGCGGGTACGATGCCAGAAGATCCTGTGCTCTTTGATCGGGGCATTGGCTCAATGCAAGTACGCCGGCCCGGTGTTCAATGCTAGTTTTTGACTCTGCAACACGTTGCAGATCATCGATCATTGTGTCTTTGGCAAAAGGCCCGACGCAGCGCCACAGTTCAATAGTGACCGGTCTTGTGGCCGCCCATCGTTCGTGTGCATAGTCACACAAAATGGTGGCTAATTCTTCGTTGGCGCGCTTGTCTAAACCTTGGATTGGGGCTAGCGTACTGTCAATGAACAGAGCCTTAAGTACCATATGGTTCCAGCGATTTTCGTCAAAATGGGTTGCCGGATAAGGATTATGGTGAGCAATGGCCTCGAACACAGCGCGCATGTTGCTTCGCAGCCCTTCGCCAATAAGTTTGTCCAACTTGTCGCTGTGTGGGTACAGCGCAATACCGCTGTACAACGCGATTCCTTCGGCAAGGTCTGCATTGCGACACAGGTCAACGATGGTGTCTTGAAAATTTTCGTCATTTTCATCTGCAAGGCGGCATAAGACAGCAATTCGCGCTGCCGTATCAATGCTCCATGTTGACGGGTCCCACCCCGACACAAGCTGGTCTGCGGCAAGGAGATCTGCGTCTGATAAATCAAGATCGGCTCGCCCGAGTTTGCGTGGTATCAGCCCAAGGGTAATGTGCAACTCGCGATCAGAGTTTGACGTTAGTATTTTTTGCCACTGAGACTTCAGCCACTCAGTATGTTCGTTGCTGATTCTTTGGCTGAGCCAATACTCAAGCAGTTCTGCAGCTTTGATTGTCATGGGCTGGTGTCTATCCATAAAGTGCGCGAAGCAAGGGTTTGCTCAAGTGAGTGAAGTTTCACCTGTCGCATGAAGGTGAAAATCACCTGCCTGAGCCGCAGTAGTGTTCGCACACGGACGAACACCAGTTAGCCCGTAGCGCATTGAATAATGCCTGAATGTTATCAAGCGTGGCGGTTTTTCAGCCATTGTATGCTTTGCGAGACCAGTTCGTCATCCATCTTGTGTACCTCGATACCTTGTCCCAGCTTTTCTAGTAAGGTGATGGTGAGCGCGCCGCCCAGGTGTTCGCGAAATTCAGTCAGGCCGCGAAGTATTTCGGGCTCTCCGTCAGAATTCTTAGTTTCAAGCCCGGCGTGCCACAGCTTAAAACCTAAATGTTCAAGTAGAAAGCACACGCGCTCGTCGTCTCCTTCAGCAAGCAGCCCGCACACCACTGAGTAGCGAGTATCCAGTGCTAAGCCAATGGCAACTGCTTCCCCGTGACGTAAATGATAGCGGGTCAGGGTTTCCAGCTTGTGGGCAGCCCAGTGTCCGTAGTCTAGCGGTCGTGCGCTACCTGATTCAAATGGGTCGCCGCCATGTGCAATCTGTTGCATGTGCAGCTCAGCGCATCTTTTTATCATGTATTTCATGGCGTCTTCTGTGAAAACTGCCAGTGCGTCAGCATTGAGTTCAAGCCATTGGTAAAAGTTTGCATCACGAATCAGTGCAACTTTTACAGCTTCTGCCATGCCGGAAATTTTATCGCGTTGCGAAAGTGAGCGGATGAAATCGTAATCGTTAAGCACTGCAAACGGTGGCGCGAAGGTGCCGATGTAGTTCTTTTGCCCAAACAGATTCACGCCATTTTTTACACCCACACCTGAATCGTTTTGCGATAACACGGTGCTAGGTATTCTGATGTGGCGGATACCACGGTGAGAGGTGGCAGCCACTAGTCCAGCTGCATCAAGCAGGGCGCCGCCACCAATAGCAATCATATAAGAGTGGCGATCAATGTGGTGATCGGCCAGTACTTTTTGCATTTGCTCTATAAAATGCAGCTCAGCCTTGATTTTTTCTCCGCCTGGTATAATGACCGGAGCGGTAACAAGCTCGATGGAGTCAGCGTAATGATCAGCGTAGTGTTGTATCTCTGTTGCTAGTGCAGGCTTGGCTTGCAATAGTCCATCGTCCACAAAGACAACAACACGGTGACGTTTTTTGGGTTCAATGCGGGTCAGTGTTTCCAGCAATACCGGATTTTCAGTGCTGAAAAGCTTGTCTGTGAAATGAACCGGGTATTCGTATGGCACAGAAAAACGCTGCCATGATACTGTGCCAGACATATTCTTGTTATTTGTGTCTGATTCAGCGTCGGTATGCTGCTGTTTTTCTGGCATGATTGGTTGGTGCTTCGTTATATTTATCCGTAATATGATAGCCGTCGCAGCCCTGCTGTCAATACGAACACTGTGTCAAACATTTAACTTGCTCACGGTTCATACGTGTTGCTGTGAATGTCTTTTTGTCCAAGACGGGCGAGTATCTAAAATTTTTTCGGGTAGGAGAAATCAATGCGTCTGTTAAATATTGTATTGTTTATGTTAATGATTTTGTTTATCGCATTGCAATACAACGATCCGGACGGATCAATGTGGATGGCAATCTACTCCATACCAGCAGTGTGGGCAGCGATCGCGATTTTTAAACCAATGTGGTTAGCAGGCCGGGTTGTGCATTTGGTGCTGTTGACGTGTATTTTTGCGGCTGTTGCCGGAATAATTTATTACTGGCCAACCACACCAGGTTGGTGGCGTCAGGAAATATGGTGGGAAGTAGAAACCGCACGTGAGGGCATGGGTTTGATGATCGTGGCAATCACATTGTTTGTGGTTTGGTTCAGTCGCCCGCGTGCACGTCAGTCATCGGTTGCTGAATAGTGCAGGCTATAGAGATGGTGTATCCCCGCACTGTGATCTGGTTATGTGGTTGTGTTTTGTTATTGGCTCTGGTGTTGGGTTTTACGCCCGTTCGTGCAGAAAATACCAATGGCAACTTTGATGTAGCCTCGTTAACCGAGGCGCAAAAAGGCGAAATCTGGGATCAGGCTATTCACATACTTGGCGGTAATGCCAATGTAATCAGTCGGTGGTCAGGCCCGGTGCGATTTGCATTGATTGAAAGCAGTCAGAACGAATCTACCAGTCATGCAACTGCAGTGGTGAGTGAAATAGCTGAGTTAACACTTTTACCGCTGACGCTAATGAGTTCAGGTCACGGTTCTGTGGGTAGTTATCTTGCCGCTCTAGAAGGATCAAAACCGTATCAACTGCTCCCTTGTGAACAGCTAAATGCATGTGCCAATTTTGTGGTGGTTGTCGCGAGTGTTGAAAGCATGCAAAAAATAGCCAGCGCCATACCGCTTCGTGATGTTTATCAAAAAGCATTAGCCAGTGATGCCGAAACCGTTTGCTTTTTTTCTCCCTTTCAGGCGGCGTCTGTTATTCGCCAAGCGTTGGTGTTTGTTCGTGATGATTTGCCGGCTGATATGATCAACACATGTTTGCAAGAAGAAATTTATCAGTCGTTCGGCTTGTTCAGCGACTATACAGACTCTAAATACTTTTCTTTCAATAATCAGGTGCAACCGAAATCTATCACGCTGTACGACAGGGCGCTGCTTCAGGCAGCGTATCAGTTTCCCCCGGGAACCCCCGCTTTTCTAGTGGCAAAACGCCTGATGAGTAACCTTGAAGATAACTATTAACTGAAGTCTTTCGGGGTTACAGGGGGTTGCGTGTTTTGCTTATGATCAAGTAGGTGACAATTTAATGAAAGGCAACGTTGGTGGCTAATTAATGGCCATGCCGTAAATGATTCGAGCTGGCTCTGCTAGCTGGCATGGAAAAAAGGAAGCCTTAACCTGGATTATTCATAAGGCGACGAGTAAATATTAGCGGAATGTTGTGTATACAGTACCAAACCACTATTTGGGCACCTTCTTCAAAATAGCAGTGTGTCTATTCGACGCCAAAAGCAAATCTGGCGTCACATCTCGGCCCATCCTCCCCGGCCCATCCTCCTCGTCATGTGGCGGGCCACGTTTCTCAGACGATTGGCCACCTGTTTAGCCAAACTTCCTCTGGACGCCGAATAATCATCATGAATGCTTCAGGTTAAATCAGGCTTTGTTATCGCTTTATGCAGAGGGGCTTGTTTCGCTTGGTGTCTCGCTTTTCTTGAAAAATGCACCGTAAACACTGCCACCGATAGTAACAAAGCCTGCGGCAAGTAAGCCAAACGCAATGGGTCTTGATAAAAAGCCAGAAAATTCGAAGTGCAGCATTTGCATTGCCTGGGCAAAAGTTTGCTCACCTATTTTTCCCAGTATCAGCCCTAGTACAATGCCGGCTACTGAATAGCCTGAGCGCCGCAGGAAGTAGCCGGCTACACCGGCGACAAACATCACTACCACGTCAATCACTAGGCCGCGTACAGCGTAAGCACCAACAGTCGCCAGTAGCAGAATCATGGGGGCCAGAAACTGAAAGGGAATTCGAAGCAAATTAACAATGGTTTTTGCTTCTAGAAAGCCAACCAGTAAAATAGCAACGTTTGCAAAAAACATGGCGGAAAATACCACCCACACCAAATCAGGACTATTGATAAACACTAATGGGCCGGGTTCCATGTCGTGCATTTGGAAAACTCCCACCATCATCGCCGTCAGTGCACCACCGGGCAGGCCTAGCGCCAGCAGTGGAATCATGGCAGCGCCTGTTGCAGAGTTGTTGGCGGTCTCTGATGAGATGACGCCTTCAATCTTACCGGTGCCGAATTTCAGTCTGTCTTTAGACCAGCGGGCCGCTTCGTTGTAACCCATGAAGGCGGCAAGTGTGGCACCAATGCCAGGTAGAATGCCGCAGAAAAAACCGATAATGATTGAACGCACAACGGCTATTTTATGTATCCAGAGTTCCTTAAATGTTGGAAAGTCGACGCTAAGCTTTGGTGCCTTGTAAGCACCAGTGGCTTTTTTCTCAGCTTGAACAAATATTTCAGATACCGCAAAAAAACCAAGAAT
>JALZUX010000061.1 GCA_023301405.1 Granulosicoccaceae bacterium
GGCGAAGCATTTTGGGCAAGAGGCTACTATGTTTCCACAGTTGGGCTGGATGAAGAAATGATCAGGGAATATATTCGGAATCAAGAAAAGGATGATATTTATAGAGATCAACTGAATCTGAAAATTTAGTCTTTTGCGCCTTGGGCGCATATTTAAAACCCTTTGAGGGCGTCACCCAATAAGCGTCCGGCTCTGCCGGAGGTAAGGTAACTAGAGAAAATTTGATGTGTCATTTTCTACGCTATTCGTTTTATGCCATGTGCGCCTGTGCTTTAGCGGTTGTCACGAACTTATCCGCTGATGACACAGAGGCTTTCTTCGCTAATGCCCAGCTGCCATATCCTCCGTTTGAGCAAACTGGCGATATAGCCCCGCCAAACCCGAATTACCCAAATATATTGTTCATTCTTGATGCATCACAGTCAATGGAAAGAAAGGATGGTACCGGGAAGTCCCGCCTTGTGCGACTGCAAGAGGCGATGGACATAATTTTAAACAAGGCCACCGGTGTGAATATTGGGGTCATGCGATTTAGCCATCTCAATAGCGGTGGTCGAATTATCTACCCGATGTCCCCGATTGAATTTGCCAGGGAAGATGCACTGCAGATCATTAATACGATGGCCATTGATTACTGGACGCCAACAGTTGGTGCTGTATTGGAGGCAGCGTACTATTGGACAGGCTCGGCGGTATACTATGGCACCACGAGAGCTGCAGAGGAAAGCAAATTTCATAATCGTGTGCACACGGGAAGGGTATCGCACCCTGAAAGTTACACTGGCGGCGATGTGGTTCGGGAAGACACATGCACTGATGCTAATCTTGATCACCTCAGCTGTGTGAACGAGCGGATTGATGGAGATCCCGTATACGTGTCTCCGTTGTTCGGTGAATGTCAAAGCAACTTTCAGGTGCTAATTTCTGATGGCGCTGCAACCGGTGGTATAGATGTGTCACATGCTGACGCACTAACAGGAAAAAATGGTTGCGTGGGAGGCAATGCAAATACGTGCGGTAGTGAATTGGCAGAATTTATGGCAACGGTTGACCTAGCACCTGACCTTCCCGGAAAGAACACTGTCACTACCCACACCATTGGTTTTAACGCCAACATTTCAGCATTGACTAACATAGCAGCAGCTGGCGGCGGTGAATATTTCCAAAGCTCCTCTGCCGGTGAGCTGGCAGCGGATCTTATATCGATACTCAATGATGCTGTTAATGGAAGCCAGTCATTCGTGGCTCCTGCTATAACCGTTGATCAATCTACACGTTCGTCTCACCGTGAAGATATTTATCTGGCGTTGTTTGAGCCCGCAAACAAATCGAGATGGCTGGGTAATTTAAAGCGCTATCGCTTTGATGGCACGATCAAAGATGTTAACAATGAAGAGGCGCTTGACGTTGACACCGGTACTTTTAAAAGTAGTTCAAAGAGTTGGTGGTCGTTAAAAGCTGATGGTTCAGATGTGGGGTCGGGTGGGGCTGCAGCGCGTTTGCCTGTTACAGACAGAAAAGTATATACCTATACCGGGATTATCGAAGATCTTACCTCGGTGGTAAACGTTGTTTCTGAAGCTAACACAAATATTACCGCATCCATGCTTGATGTCCCCGCCAATGAGCTTGGTAACTTATTGAAATGGGCACGTGGAGTCGACACAGTGGAGGAGGGCGACAACATCCGTCTTGAAATGGGAGCGCCGTTGCACTCTAATCCTACAATACTTAACTACGGCGTCATCGATGAGGTCAATGATTCAGTCGTTTTTGTTGGAACTAACGATGGTTACCTGCATGCCATAAATTCGCAAGATGGCGTAGAGGTGTTTTCATTCATACCGCCAGAGCTTTTACCAAATCTGAAGCCTCTGTTCGACAATGAATTTACCGCTTTCAGAACATACGGCTTGGATGGTGACCTGACCTTATTGACAAACGACACTGATGATACTATCTCAGGGGATGATTACGCGTACCTTTATATGGGGATGCGGCGTGGTGGTAGTAACTACACCGCCCTGGATGTGACCAAAAAATCAATACCAAAATTCATGTGGTCAATCAACGGAGGGAGTTCAGGTTTTGAGAAGCTAGGGCAATCCTGGTCAAAGCCAACATTGGGGACGATCAAATATCAGGGTACCGACACCAAGGTTCTAATTTTTGGTGGTGGCTACGATGCATTGCAAGATGTTAAATTGATCAAATCTTCAGACACTATCGGCACTGCTATGTATATGGTGAATGCAGAGACCGGAGCGCTGATTTGGAGTGCTTCTGGGGAAACTGACGGGTATGAGGCGATGCAATACAGTATCCCATCTGATCCTGCTGTAATCGATATAAATGGTGACGGGCTGACTGATCAAATATATATTGGTGACATGGGGGGGCAGGTTTGGAGATTTGATATCAATAACGCCTCTTCAGATGAAGATCTTGTCAGTGGCGGGGTGATTGCTGATCTTTCAGGGTCTGACTCGGCTAACAATCGGCGCTTCTTTAACCGTCCTGATGTGGCATTAGCGTTTGAGGGGGCGGAGGCTTTTCTTTCAGTCTCGATCGGTTCCGGAAATCGTGCACACCCACTCTATACTGGCAATACCGACCGATTCTATATCATTCAGCAGCATGATTTTTCTGGTCCTCCTGCCGGATACGGCATTGTAGACAACGTTAAAAGTACTGACGGCAACACCGTCTATCGCCCGCTGGAGGAATCTGACTTATATGACGCGTCAGAAAATCTTGTGGGCTCAGCGGACGTGGCAATTGCAGCTGACGCGCAAGTTGATCTAAGTCATCGGCAAGGGTGGTTTATAACATTGTCATCAAGTGGTGAAAAAGTGCTTGCGTCGTCCCTTACTGCAGATAACAAAATTTATTTCACCACTTATATTCCACAAACAAGTGTCGACCGCTGTGCCCCAGCACTTGGCCAAGGGCGTGTGTATTCCGTCAGGCTGCTAGATGCTGCTCCAGCTAGGGGTGAATTGAAAGAAGATAGATACGAGTCTTTAGACATTCAGGGCATTCCGCCGAACCCGGTTCCACACCTGACTGAAAGCGGTGACCTGTCGGTGATTGTTGGAACAGAAAGAATTGAGAGTGCGACCCCGGAATTAATCAAAAGAGTGTTCTGGACCGAACAGCCCGATTATTAATGCTTTTACAATCGCACCGAGTTGTTTCTAGGTGACTGTCTGAGAACTATGGTCTACGGTGCGCGGGGCCTTGCGGCCAGCTATTACGATCGATTTCGTTAAAGAAGAACACTTTTTGCCTCTATTAATCAGAATAATCTGACTCACAATATCTATCCTCGCTACGACCCTTATTCTCGGACAGGCTGCTAGCATTGGTGCATAGCCCCTACCGCATAGGCGGTGGGGTTATTCTGCACGGGAGATTGTATTACCGATTCTCCAAAATCAGATGCCCCACGGCAGTGTTCGACGCGGGTACATGATAGAACCTGTGTACCTCTTCAACGTGTCGGTTTAGTGAGCCGCGCATGACATGCCACATCACAAGTTCAATGCCTTCAGAACCCGCTTCACGCATGTATTCGATATGTTCGATGTTAGCGCCTTTTTCAGGATCATTAACCATCAGATCCATGAACCGTGCATCCCATTCTGAATTGATCAGTCCAGCGCGTTTGTGCTGTAGTTGATGGCTCATGCCGCCCGTGCCAAATACGCATACTTTTAAGTCTTCTGGAAACGATTCTATTGCTGTGCGAATGGCCTTGCCCAACGCATAGCAACGGCTGCCCAGTGGTGCTGGATATTGCACAACGTTTACCGCTAGTGGTACAACCACACATGGCCATTCTTCAGGCTGGCCGAACATCATGGTCAATGGAACGGTGAGGCCGTGATCGACTTCCATTTCGTTCATGATGGTGATATCAAACGAATCAAGAATAAGAGACTGTGCGATATGTGCGGACAGAGCGCGATGACCCTGTACGATCGGCACCGGACGGGGGCCCCAGCCTTCATCGGCGGGTGTGTATTCACCGGCGCAACCTAGCGCGAAGGTCGGAATGATGCGAGCGTCAAACGCCGTGCAGTGATCGTTGTACACCAGAAAAACAACGTCGGGTTTTTCTTTTGCGATCCATTGCTTTGAGAATTCAAAACCTTTAAATATGGGCCCGTAATAGTCATCGTTAGAAATGCCGGTATCAGCGGCTACACCCAAAGCTGGTACGTGCGAACATGCCACGCCTGAAGAAATATAAGCCATTATTTTTTCTCCCATTCAGATTTGTATCGATTGCCCTCTATTGATCGGCCACCTGCGATCATCATGTCTCGATAGTCAGCACCCATGCCAGTCATCAGGCCGGCTAAACTTTGAAAGTTGATGCCATGGTAGGCGGCAAGCTTTGATGTGTAATAAATATTTCCGCCTAGCTCTAACAGGATGTTCCACTCCTGATTCAATGCAGCTGTTCGTTGTTCGGGAGTCATTGGGAATTTGTCGATGTAGCCTTCAGGATCTTGTTTGAAAGCATCCCGGTTCGGCGCCAATCGCAGACTGATACAAAACTGATTCAGGTGGTAGCCCTTGGTGGCCTGATCGCTGTCGAAGACAACCGTGCCTGGAATATCATCATAAATCTTACTGTTAGTCATGGGTCTCGCCGTCGGTTCACAAGAAAATAGTTTGTTTACGCGTCTGTGAGCGCAATTGTAGGTATGTAAGTGATTTAAATCTATGTGTTCAAGGTGGGTATTTTACCCTAATAGAAGTCGAGGTGTTTGCGTTGCTGCTGATGCTATCAACTTCGAAAGTTGTCTCAACGGGATGGTGAAAGATTGAGTTCCCTGCAGGGAATGTTGGGGGGCGGAGCGTGACGATGATTTTTCACAGTACCTGCGCTTAACCGTGCTTCGTTTGGAGAGTGGCTGTCTCTATTTTTTTGGCTGTAAATTTTCGCTAAAGACTGCACACGAGTCTGGGATTTTGAATGTTTCAGATAGCCCGATAGTGGATGCATCCTCTGCAATATCGCAAGCCATGTAAATTTTTCGACCGCTTCTTTATCGGAAATTTCTGCGGGCTGATATTGCTGCACTTTCCCTAGCTATTATGGCTGGACTCCGAGAAACCACTTGAGTGCAGTTGGGTGATACTCTGCTCTGGACAGGTTCCATACGATAGCGTTCGCGGCGACTTTGTCGCATCTTTCGATAGTTGTGTAAATTAAGTATCTGTTAGTTGTTTGGTGTTGGTTAAATTTGTGACTATGGTGTGGGTAATTGTCCTGAATGTTTTTGAAAATATGACGCTCTACACCATTATAGATGGCTTGATTGCGATAGGTCATTGTGTTCAATTTGTGCTTGATGAATTTTTTAAATACTATTTCTTAAAAAAATATCAATAGATTTTTACGTGAAACGAACCATTCGATCTATTGGTTCAATGGCTATTTTATTTCGTTGCCCTTGAAGATAGTGTACAACGCTACGGTGTTGCACATGATGCTATACCGGTTGGAGCGCCGTTTTTTTTGGACAAAAATACATAAGGGGTAACGCTTGATATATACACGACAAACGCTAGCGCACCATCGAATTATTCATTAAGGTTGGTGTGGGGTTATTCTGTAAATAGTGCAAATAAAAAATGTTACTCGTGGATTAATGCTGACGCTTTAAAGACTATATAAGTGGTTTGAATGTAGCGGGCGAATAGAGTTTATAGAATATGCAACCATGAAGAAGTTTTTACTAGAAACAATGCCGTAGAATTCTAATTTCGATTTGAATAAACTACCCGCTACTACTTTTTTGACCGCAGCGTACCTACGCAGCGTTTTTTTGAAAACAGCCTCTTTGCGAAAGCCCCTGACCGTTTTTTTGATCACAACGCGTCACTCTTAGGGTATTGTAAATTGTGCGTGCCGGCTCTTTCAGCTTGGCGTGTAATCTGTATTCAACACTATAGGGGAGTCTACGGCTGTGAATATTGCAGGTTGCGCGCTAACCGATGCATCATTTGCAATACCGTAAGCCAGGTAACCATTTCAACAATGTACTTAGAGGCAATTCCAGCAGACTGACATTCACCCACAATTTCTTAAGAAATACAGGGCCGTGTTATCTAAGAGGGTTTGACGTCTAGCGTAAAAACGCCTGCAACGCATCGTTGCGTCTGGCAGGTTCTGTTTGCTGAGGTGTTGAATAGTTTCGCCTTGTGATCTCAAGGTATAGCGCAGCATTATTGCTGCGCTGTTTGTCAGTACTTCATTGTTCTGGGGGCAATTCTGCGAATAGCCGCCTTTCTGTTTTGGCCTAAAAAGTAGGCTCGAACATTAACTAACGGGGCGGTAACAAGTGCTACTTTGCAGGTACCTGACCACTGAACATAAGAAAACTTGCCATGCCTTCGATGTTCAATCCTAGCCAGTTCTCGTAGTTCCCCCAGTCTTTATAATCGTTCATGGTGACCTCTTTTTTTAGATCGTCAACCGACTTGCCGGCTGTTAGACCTTCGAGAACTTCTGCCTTAAGTTGCTCCATGTAGACTCGTGCATCGGTGGCATCTGCCTTGACACCCACGTTGCCGTGAGCCGGTGCGAAGATGTCGAAATCCAGTGATTCAATTTTGCGAATCTGGTTGGTCCAGTTATCGATATTGGCGCCTCCCATGTTCCGCCAAGGCAAGCGCTTAGGTGAGGCAGCGTCAGTGATGAATGCCACGTTTGCCGGCCTGACAACAACAGCGATAAGGTCTTCACCGTGGCCGGGGCCGAGCCAGGTAAGTTCGAAAGTCTTGTCGCCGTGTACGAACTCATGAGACTCATCAAAGCGCAGTGTTGGCTTAACACCATCAATTTGATCGGGCGCATTGGTTTGTGTAATAACAGTTGCATTGTCGGCCAATACAGCACCGCCGGAGGCGTGATCGCCATGGCTGTGGCTGTAAATAAGGTGGGTAACCGGTTTGTCGGTCAATTTAGCTACTTCGGTTTTTATCCATGCTGCTGCATCGGCGTTGATTGGGTCAGTGACTACCGCACCTTCGCCTGTAATCACAACCATTGAATAGTGGAAATTATTCTGCAGTCGATAGACATCCGGGGCTATTTCGGTCACTGAGCGCTTTGCATCGGCCTGCGCGAGCGTAGGTTGGGCTTGCATCAACAATAGCGTTGCGACTGCAACGGACGAAAGTAATTTTTTCATTTACGGTTATTCCCTTGTTAAAAAATTTGCCTGTTGAAAGTATCCTGCCCCGGTACGACTGTATATTAGTGTGTTTTGTTCCGTAATCACTGACCAGTTGGCTGAGCGATTAAGCGTCACTCACTTCCACGGTTGTTCTTGGTGTTAAGTAGGTTGATCCATTGGTCGTGTAATCAGGGGGAATCGCTGAATTTTTTCAGCAGTGTGATATCGGTAGCGCCATTGTACGACTGAAATACGACTTAGTAAAATCAAGTAGCCCGCTTTTAGTTACCAATTTTATTCCGTCTGGAGATGGAAAACAGGCTTGGTGCTATTGGATTTATGCTGAATGACGATATGGCTGAGCGTGCTTGACGCGTGTCAAGAGCTTTGATGATTCATTTTGTAATGACTGCAGTGGGCAGGGTGTTTTCCTGAACATTTTTATGTGTTTTATTTGTATTTTTGAGCAAAGGCAGGCAGATAGATAAATATTTATCTAAGCCACCTATCCAGATGCCGACCCTATCCAAGAATGGTTAGGGGAATAGGGGGCTCGATGATAAAAAGTGTAGTTAACCGCTTTTTTGATCCACCGCTAAGGCGTATTTCATAAGCCTGCCAATGCAAAACAAACCGTTTGGGTGTAGGTACTGCGACGGCTGTAATTGTCTTGCGTGAGTAAACCTATAGCACCACCTTTTTGCTTGGCGTTTTGCGTGTTGAATACACGGTCGCAGGCGTCACCGAGTTCCAGGCCTTGATCGATCAATGCAGTGATGCTTTTTGGCAGTGGCAGGCTTGTGCTTCTCGATTGGCTGGTGCGTCCGTCTTGATGTCGTACAATAATCCATGCAAAAGTGCTGATCTGCCCGTGTAACATGTCGATGCCACCTTCTAAACCCACGCAGTAGTCTGAGTTGGGGTGGGCGGCAGCAGCGGCCATAACGCGATTGTGCGCACCTTGCCATGTCTCTGTGTCGCTCAGTGGCTGATCCGAAACACCTGATGACACATGGATGCCTTCAAAGCGACAATCAGGGCGAGGCATAAACAGCGCAAATGCGTCTTCAACGGCGCCAATTTTTACAGGGTTTAGAGAGGCGATAAGCACGTGCATAGATAGTTCCAAGTCGCTGTTTGCCGCTATTGTTATGGGGCGGTCGCTATTTGGCAATAGCGACGGGTATATCATTGCAGGGCTGGGGTTGAGCTGGCAGGTCCAGTTGTACCGGCTTTCAATGTGCTGCAAAGATTTTTATGACAAAATAATTAGAGGAGAGGCAGCTTAGTGAGCGGGCTTTTTGATTGGGGGTTGAGTGGGATGTTTGTGGCCGCCTTTTTTGCAGCTACAATTCTCCCTCTGGGTTCAGAGGTTGTTTTTGGTGCGTTGTTGCATCAGGGCACCGGGCCGCTGTGGTTAGTTGTGGTGGCCACGGTAGGTAACGTGCTGGGTTCGCTGCTAAACTACGTGCTAGGCATTTGGGGTGGGGAGGCGGTAGCTAAGCGTTGGTTAAAGATGTCTGACGCAGAGTTGGCCAGCGCCGAGTCTCGTTTTCAGCGCTTTGGGATGGTGTCACTGTTGTTTGCCTGGGTGCCTGTGGTCGGTGACCCGATAACGGTGATAGCAGGTTTTCTTAAAGTGCCACTGCTGTGGTTTCTGGCTCTGGTGACAGTAGGGAAGCTGGCTCGCTACTGTGTATTGGCCTATGTGCTATTGGCCGCTATGAGTAACTAGTGACAGGTAAAGATAGATTGATATCAATGACAGCTTAAAGCCAATCCATCAGTTCGAAGTGCAACCAGATTGAATGTTCGCCATATTGTGCTATCGAGAATACACATCGTGTTAGCCTGTTCTCCCGTTAAATTAATCAGTAATGTAGCTAGAAAAATGTTTTGTTTATACCAAATATCGCAGCGATGCTATTTATTCATCTTAGTGCTACTAGTTACAACATGCAGTGATGTATCTATCCTATCAACAGCAAAATCTGCATCCGTAAATGAAGTAACCACCATTGCCTTCATTGCAGATCAGGGGGTAAATGAAAATTCAATTGCCGTATTGAATCTTATCATTGATGAGGGAACGGATCTTCTGCTTGCGCAAGGCGACTTTGGCTATGATGAAGGGCCGGGCGCTTGGATAAGTATGATGGACCAAGTGCTGGGTAAAAATTTTCCGGTACTGGGGGTGGCGGGTAACCATGATACAAGGGAACCAACGCATTGGGCTATTTATCAGAGATGGCTTGAGGAAAAACTGCCGAATATCGATGGACTTGTGTGCAGTGGCAACATCGGTGTCAAGGCTGTATGCCAATACCGTGGCATAAGCATCACGCAAACCACGCCTGGCATTGATGATGTATTGCCCCCTGGCGTCAACGATGACTATGCCGCCTATGTTAAAGATAGATTTGCCGACGATAATAACAACTGGCGCATCTGCAGCTTCCACATGAATCAAACAGCGATGCAAACTGGGTTTAAGAGGAATGCTGCAGGGTGGCCAATTTATCAGGCTTGCTTAGCGGCTGGTGCAATCGTCGCGACTGGTCACGAGCACGCTTATTCCAGAACCTGGTTGATGGACAGCTTTGAACAACAAAGCGTTGTCCACAGGGAAACCCACATGCGACTTGAGCCAGGTAAATCTTTTGCTTTTGTCTCCGGTCTTGGAGGTGTTGGAAAACGTTTGCAATGGCGGCGGGGAGATTGGTGGGGAAAAATACTCACGCGTTGGCAAGGCGCTGACTATGGCGCTTTGTTTTGTCGTTTTGAAAAAACAATTGCTCGTTGTGAATTTAAAGACATCAAGGGTCAAGTGCGTGACAGATTTAGTGTTGAAAGCGCTTTAAATCCCTGAGTGTAAGTGGTAACTGCAGGGGCAGCCGTGTTGTTGATGCCCAGGAGTTTACGAAGACCGGCAATCCGAGTATCGGTCAGAAATATCTGACCCAAGGTCTCACACCCTCGAATCGACCCTAGTTCCTGGACAGGCTCCTAGGTGGCTGTCCGAGAACTATGATCTACTGCGGGCGCGGTCTTTCGGCCAGCTATTACTATCAATATCGTTAAAGAAGAACAACTATTCGCCTCTATTGATCGAAATATCTGACTCGAGATCTCACACCCTCGCAACGACCCTAGTTCTCGGACAGCCACCTAGGCAGTGGGACTTTGTTTGTTCATCTGGTCTGACAGCATGTTCAAAAGTGATGAACAAATTCGCATATTGTTAGCTGATCCTTTGACAGCTGC
>JALZUX010000062.1 GCA_023301405.1 Granulosicoccaceae bacterium
AATTTCCCAAGGCCCGCGCAGGGCCGGTTGGTCGCAAGACGGCTTTTCGTTAGTTTTCGCCGTTTGAAAAGTGACTCCCGCGGAAGGCGACATCTAACATAGAGCCCCCGGCAGGGACAACATCTAACATAGCAGCCCCGCAAGGACACCATCGAATACAGAGGCCCCCGGCAGGGACACCATCTAATACAGAGGCCCCGGCAAGGACACCATCGAATACAGAGGCCCCCGGCAAGGACACCATCTAATACAGAGGCCCCCGGCAAGGACACCATCTAATACAGAGGCCCCTTGGCAAGGACACCATCTAATACAGAGGCCCCCGGCAAGGACACCATCTAATACAGCAGCCCCCGGCAGGGACACTTACCTTCCCTACCGAATCCCTATCAAAATAACACTAGGCACCACCAACGATACCGCAACAATCGTACGCTTATCCACCTGTGCTTCCTTAAACACCCAGATGCCTAACATCAAAGTGAAAAACGGAGTACATGCAACAATAGGGCTTACCACAACAAGATCACTCCACAGCAAAGCCGTATTTAGTAACAGTACGGCGGTTCCGTAAAGACTGCCAGAAAGTAGCATCCAGCCAAGACCATGTCGTGGTATTGGCGGTGAGGGTTTTTGTCTATTGCGTGAGCGCTGATAAAGATACGCGAGTGGAAAAGACACAGAATAGGCGACCAGCGCGACGAATATCGGGCTTGGTATAAACTCAAGTCCAACTTTGGCCAATGCATGTGATGTTGCGCGAATCAGCGCGGCACCTATCGGAAATAATAGAGCCCACAGTGGCCAGTCGGGTTTGGTTTTACCGCGCCAGGACAATAAAACGATCGCAGTTACGATACCGGCGGTGCCTATGGCTGTTTGCCAATGTAGGGTCTCTGATAAAAAGACAACGCCTAACGTGACACTTAGTACCGGACCGCAAGCGCTTACCGTCGACGATACGGTGGGCCCTAGTATTCGAGTACCCATGGTGCCAAGGTTGGCGGAAATTAATGGCCGAATAAGTCCTGCCGCGGCTAAGAATAAAATCGCCGGTGACAACCAGTAAGCGGTCTGCATGTAAAGCGGTGCGGCTATCCAGTAAATTGATACGGAGGTACCGATTTGATACAGCGTCACCTGTGATGAGGTGGCGTAGTTTAGCGCCCGACGAGAAGTTTGGTTGCCCAGGGAAAACAGCATTGCTGCGATCAGTGCTAACGCAATGGCCGGTGTGTCTGATTGCAAGTGGGGAGTCTCTGCTGCAGTGCGACAGGGTGCTCGCTACTTGTTAGGGGTTGCGGGCGATGTAGGTCGGGTTTTTTAAAGCACGGGCCGACAGCGCGATATATTGAGTTGGATCGCGCTGCCCTTAGCCTTGATGTAAAATTAACTGTGGTTATTCGAAAGGTTGTTCAAACTCACCTGTTTCTTCGTTCATCGTCCAGAGCTCACCGGTTGAGATATCAAACCAGGCGCCGTGTAGACCGATCTGTTCGCGCTCTAGCAAAATGGACACGCAAGGGAATGATTTCAGGTGTTCGATAGACTGTCGTATGCTGCCGCATTCCAGTTTCATTTGCAGTTCTTCCGGGGTTTCGTCGCCAGTGCGATCAATGCTGTGGGCGACTGGATCAAGCAGGGAGATCCACTTACCAATAAAATTACCCGGCGATAATGGCGTGGCGGTTTCACCGGATAGTTGTCGGCGAAATGCATCTATACCGCCGCAGCGACCATGGCCCATCACCACAATATGCTTCACGCGAAGTTCTTGGACTGCGAACTCAAGCGCTGCCGAGGTGCCATGATATTGGCCATCGCTTTCATAGGGAGGCATGATGTTGGCGACATTGCGCACCACAAAAATTTCGCCGGGAGCGGTGCCGAAAATGGTTTCGGGTGCAGACCGGGAATCGCAACAGGCGATAACCATGGTGTCGGGGCTTTGGCCTGTTTCAGCAAGTTGTTCATAGCGTTCACGCTCGCGGGAGAGGCGATTTTTACGAAAATACGCGTAGCCGCCAAGTAGTTTGCGCGGAAAGCCCGGGTCGATTAACTCGCGCCTTGGCTTTTCTGTTTCGCTAGCTGAATCGTCTTTCAATCAATATCTCCTGATACGTTAGTCAGTCTTTCTGTTGAGGGCTTGTGGCCGGGTCAGTCGACATCTGACAGCGTTGTCTATTATACAAAAATGCACATGTTATGGGGAGGTTGTTCCAACGGTTCTCCGCGGATGCTAATGGTTGAGTCAGAGTTGCGGCAGTGCAGAGCAAATAACCTGCGACCAATGCGCTGTGGATTCAGGCTCTTTGACAGAAATCTCAAAGGTGTTGCTATTAAATCATTGTCTTTAATAAGAAATTCAGTTCATGTGTTGAGAATGCGGAACTTGGTTGCAGAGCCGGATCTGCTACCCGGATGAATTGTCACTAGTAACACGATAGCGGTCGATGTTGAGTGCTCTGCTGAGGGTTGCTATCAGAGAGCGGTGACGGCAAATGTGTTTTCCGGCAAATACTAGCGTTTCCGGTTACGCGGGGTTGATTGGCTTGTGGCGGCAGTTTTATTTGTCACAGTCTTTTTGGCTGTGG
>JALZUX010000063.1 GCA_023301405.1 Granulosicoccaceae bacterium
GATTGGGATATGCCAACGCCCTACGGTGATAAGACTTTTCATACTGCAAACATCATCGAGTTTGCAAAAGAGGTCAGCGAGGCTAGTGGTGGTGAGCTTAATATTACTGTTCACTCTGCAGGCTCACTTATAAAACACGCAGAGATTAAAAACGCCGTGCGTGGTCAGCAAGTACAAATAGGTGAGTTTTTTCTTTCTCGCCTTTCCAACGAAGACGCAGCTTATGGAGTCGATTCACAACCTTTCGTTGCGACCAGCTATGACGATGCAGAAAAACTATGGGCTGCACAAAAGCCGGTCATCACAGAATTGTTTGCAAAACAAAAGTTGTTACCGTTATTTTCTGTGCCCTGGCCACCACAAGGACTTTATGCCGACAACGAGATCAAAGCAGTTGGTGACCTTAAAGGATTAAAGTTCCGAGCCTACAATGCAGCACTTGAGCAGTTCGCAGCACTTGCAGGCGCAGCCCCTACTCAAATTGAGGCCGCTGATATACCTCAAGCGTTTTCCACGGGACAGGTCGAAGCAATGATTACGTCTCCGTCAACGGGTGCGAATACAAAGGCGTGGGATTTTGTGTCTCACTACTCACCGATTAACGCATGGGTCCCTAAGAATATCGTTGTCGTTAATAAAGTTGCATTCGACGCACTAGACGATAATGTCAAAGCCATTGTACGAAAAGCGGCAGCGGCAGCGGAAGTTCGCGGATGGGAGATGAGCAAGCAGGAAACCTCCGTAAAAACAGCTGAACTAACGAAAAATGGGATGAATGTCATTGAGCCGAGTGATGAGTTACTAAGCGGACTTAAAGCTATTGGTGTCGATATGCAGAGTGCATGGCAGGAATCTGCTTCAGATGACGCGAAAGCGATAATCGAGTCATTCAACCAGTAACCGATACCGTTGGGCTGTATCAATAAAGTTTCCACTTCCAGAGCCTGAAAGAAAGAGAAGAGTAGTAATGATAAGAAAAGCTCTCGATAGATTGTATATAAGTAGCGGCGCTGTTGCGTCGCTACTTATAGCGGGTATCTGTTTACTGGTGTGCACACAAGTGCTCTTTAACTTGATTACGCGATTCGGTGGACTTTCAATAAATTTAACCATCCCGTCCTACGGTGATTTCGCTGGCTACATGTTGGCGGCTTCATCATTCCTTGCGCTCGCCTACACGCTGACGCAAGGCGGACACATCAGGGTCAATCTGGTTCTAACCCGGCTTCCGATAGGCGCCAGGTGGGTTGCAGAAATGCTGTCACTTTGCGCCTGCGCCGTTGTTTCTGGATATGTGACGTTTTACATGGGAAAGCTCTGTTGGGAATCGTACGAATTCGGCGACCTGTCACCTGGCATTGTCGCAATACCAATCTGGATCCCTCAAAGTTCAGTACTGGTGGGGATGATTATATTAACGGTGGCATTGTTTGATTGCCTACAACGCACAATCACTTCAAGGGCTTCTGTTTTTGCTGCGGTGGAGTTAAGAAAGGAGGGTGCAGAATGACCGAGATAGCGATAACCGCTTTATTATTACTTGCAATGATTGTGATGTTGGCAGCCGGAGTTTGGGTTGCTTTCGCGCTATTGATCACCGGAATTGCAGCAATGATGCTGCTGTCAAATGCGCCGATAGGGCCTATCCTCGCTACAACAATCTGGGGTCACAGTCACTCGTGGGCGTTGGCAGCACTTCCAATGTTCATATTAATGGGAGAGATTTTACTCAGATCGAGACTCTCTGATGACATGTTCAGAGGGTTAGCTCCTTGGGTGGGACGACTGCCTGGAAAACTACTACATGTGAATATTTTCGGCTGCGCAATATTTGCCGCAGTATCAGGATCATCAGCCGCAACCGCTGCCACCATTGGTAAAATGTCAATCCCAGAGTTGACGAACAGAGGTTATCCGGAAAGTCTGATCATCGGTACACTGGCAGGATCAGCGACGTTGGGTTTACTTATTCCGCCATCAATTATTCTCATTGTTTATGGGGTAGCAACTGAGCAATCCATCGCTCGCTTGTTCATTGCTGGTATAATCCCGGGTGCTATGCTGGTGTTGTTGTTTGCGGCCTATGTAGCGATAGTCTCCGTTACTCGACCCAAGTTAATACCGCAAGAAACTGAACGCTTCACACTTAGGCAGAAACTATCTGCATCAAAACGCCTTATCCCAATTTTTCTATTGATAGCTGGGGTGATTGGTTCAATCTACTTGGGTGTAGCGTCTCCGACAGACGCAGCCGCCGTGGGCGTTGTGTTCTCTGTGGTGCTCGCATGGTGGAACAAGTCGCTCTCTGTTGCTATGTTAAAAGAGAGCCTATTGGGCGCTACCATCACCTCATGCATGATTGCATTTATACTCGCAGGCGCAGCGTTTCTTTCAGTATCAATGGGGTTTACCGGTATTCCCAGAGATTTGGCATCGTGGATCGGATCATTCGATTTATCAAGCGTTGCACTGCTAGCAGCACTGACGGTTTTCTTTATTATTCTCGGCTGTTTTCTTGATGGAATTTCGGTAGTGGTGTTGACCACCTCGATCATTATGCCTATGGTTGAGCAAAGCGGAATAGATCCGCTTTGGTTCGGAATCTACCTTGTTATCGTAGTGGAAATGTCGCAGATAACACCGCCAGTGGGCTTTAACTTATTTGTGATACAAGGATTGACCGGTATCGATATCCTGAAAGTCGCGAAGTACGCGCTGCCATTCTTTCTGTTACTTTTGTTGGCTGTGATCGCTATTGTTATATTTCCACCGATTGTTACCTTTCTACCGGATCTAATGACTAGAAACTAAACAGGTTGCCAAAACACGCTTTGATTGCAGCTAGCTAAAGCGAGCTAGCTGCGCGAGATGCCTGATCATACAAACCCGATAAAGAACGAAGAGACGCTGCTATTTCGCTTAGCTCGTCGTGACTCATATCCATATGCTTTAGGCTATCCAACAAGCATTGCTCACGAACCTCCCGATATTTGTCGCACAAATCAACTCCTTTTCTGGTTGTTTTATAGAATAGCTCCTTACCTCGTTTTTCACCTTCTATGAGCTCATAACCAACTAGTTTTTTCAATGCGTAGTTAACTGTATGAGTGTCTTCTATGTTCAATAGAAATGTCACATCAGAGAGTCGCTTTTGCTTTTTACGGTGATTCACATGATGAACGATTAAAATCTCTAGAGAACTCAGTTCAGAATTTCCAGCCGCTGCCATGCATTTATTCATCCAGCGACCAAACCCATGAAATGCGATGATCATTCCAAACTCGAATTCCGACAATTGCCAGCCTTCAGAGTTGGCAAGATGCCGCGAGGAAACGATCTTTCTTTTTACAGTATCGCTCTTTTTTTTACCGGCCATAAAATGTCCTAATAGCACTATTTCATTTAGTATATATTGACATATTG
>JALZUX010000064.1 GCA_023301405.1 Granulosicoccaceae bacterium
ATTTCTGCAAGGCTATCTCGATCCATCTGTGCTGCCTGAGTGCAGCCATGAATCTCGATGCGGTCACCCTGCCGGACGCAATAGCCTGCTTCAGGCTCTATGTAGGCGTGTTCGATGAAGGGGGTGGAAGTTTGTGTGGTAACACGATAGGCGGCGCGTTCCAGTGCAGAGTTGACATTACCGGTTTCTACATATCCGTTAACCAGAACATTGCTGGGTCGTGTAGGATGTACTAAAACGCCGTTATCTTTGGTGGCTTCTTCCGGTAGCAGGCTATAAGGCAGCGCTTCCCAATGAATTGGTAGTGTCGCGTCGTCAATGGCTTCAAGTGCTTCAGCCGTACCAACAATGGCGGCCACAGCTTCGCCGCGAAAGCGTGCTGTATTTTCTGCAAAAACAGGTTGATCAGCAAATGGCGCTATCACACCGAAACAGTTGCGACCGGGAATATCAGCTGCACTTAAAAACAACGATAGGCCTTCGGTCGAAGTGATGAAGTCTTCGCTATTTTTAATCGTAAACTTAGCATGGTGATGCGGACTTCGAATTACTTTGACGAACAAGGTGTCAGCTGGAAATTGATCAGCACCGAAAGCTAATTCACCGGTAACCTTTGGAATACCATCTAAGTGACGTATTGAAGACCCAACAGACTTTCCGATGGCAGGTGTTGAATTTTTGTTGTCAAAGTTATGGGTGTTTACTACAGCATCGATAATCTTGCGGTAGCCTGTGCAACGACACAACACGCCGCCAAGCGCGTCTTCGACTTGGGATTTAGTGGGGGTTGGGTTTTCATCAAGCAGTGCTTTGGCGGTCATTAACATGCCGGGTGTGCAGATTCCACATTGTGCTGCACCATGATGCAAAAAACTTTGCTGCAACTGATTTAGCGAGCCATTGCTGGCTAGGCCATCAACGGTGTCAATTCGTGCGCCGTCAAGTTGGGCTATGGGAACCAGGCAGGCGCATGAAACTTGATCATCGATCAGTACTGAGCATGCGCCACAGTCACCGGCATCGCAGCCGACTTTGGTGCCTGTGAGATGGAGTTGGTTACGAAGCACATCAGACAGACGCTTGGCCGGATTGACATCAAGGGTGACGGGTACGTTGTTGATTGTCAGTGTGATTGAAACAGGCTGCATCATGAAGGAGTGACCAGTGAGGCTATTGAGCGCCTAAGTAGTTCTGCTGAGGCTTGGTATCGGTAGTCAGCGGTGGCGCGTACATCATTAATGGGGGATAACTCAGTAACATGAGGAGGCTCTACAATGTCGCCTAAATCAGCAGTCAGTGTTTGCCCGATCAGTGTTTGCTCAAGAGCGGGTAGGCGTTGCGCGACAACAGAACACGACCCAACGCTCAACGCGGCGTCAGTGATCTTGTGATTGCTATCAACCGCCAGTCGGGTTGCTACCATGGCAATGGAAATAACTAAATACTTTCTGGTGCCAAGTTTAAGAAAACTGGATTGGCCCGTTGCTGATGCCTTGGGTATTAATAAATCAATAACCATTTCACCGGCGTGAAGTGTGGTTTGTCTGTTTCCGGTGACAAAATCTTTTAATGCGATATCCCTTATGCCGTTGGTTGATGAAACCCGGACGATGGTGTCAACACACAGTAAAGGAGGCATGCCATCGGCTGCAGGAGACGCATTGCATAGGTTTCCCGCAACGGTGGCTCTGTTTTGAATTTGAATTGACCCCACTTCGCGGGCGGCAAGCTTTAACGCATCAAAGGAGGCGGGCAGGCCTGCATTGATAATGTCGGTCCAAGTGGCCAGTGCACCGATATGCCAGTGTGTTTCATCATCGGAAATAGTGCGTAACGTATGAAGTTTTGAAACATCAAGTACATTGCCACTAGGCGGGGCACTACCCAGTGCTGGGTAAAAGTCAGTACCGCCGGAGACCAGCGACCATTGATCGTTGGCAAGCAATGCCAACGCATCTTCGGTCGTTGTGGGTTGAGCAAACTTCACCATAGTTGGTCCCTGAATAGACTAATGTGCGATTCAATCTATCATGTATTGGATATTAATTTTCGAATGGACTCATTCACTTCGGTGGCGAACAAGCGCGCTTTTTTGCCGCTGGGCTCTAATGCTTCTGCGGCGAAGAATTCCGGGAGTTCATCGTCTTGTTCGGTGAAGCCAGCTTGCCGATTAAATTCAGCCTCGTTTTTCAAAGTGTCAACGCCAATTTGGATTAAGGCGTCTGGGGTAATGTTGGCGTCGTGTGCATCATTAATGGCGTTAGCAATAAGCTCTAGGTTTTCATCGGTGACTGATCGGCCAAAAACGCAAAGTCCCATTGAGTCGGCCAGCGCACTGTTCACCTGCATTTTAAAGCTTTCAGCGGCGACTTCAGGGACTGTTAAGTCAGCAGTCTTGAACGAGGGGGCGTTGCCTGCGGTGTGATCAGCGCCCTGGGCAGTGACCATCATAGAGATTGCGGTGACTTCGATTACTCGTGGATCGTAGGCGCTGATTGCCTGGCGTTTGATGACGGGTATCCGCTTAACGTTAAGTGTTTCACCCACAGTGGCGGTGCCGGCGGCCAGAAAACGACCGCGTTCGTTGCCTTCGCGTAAATCGGCCAGGCATTTTTTCATGAATGTCAGGTCACCAAACTCGGCTTCACCTGCTTCCATCAAAACAGCAATGGTGGCGCCTAGCTCAATGGTATCGATTCCTAGATCGTTAGCAATCTCATTGAGTAATGCGACCTCGTCAGGGTCTGTCAGGCCGCAATTGGTGCCTAGTAAGCCGATGGTTTCATATTCTAATGGTGATACAAGCTCACGACCATCTTTGTCTGCATAAACGTTGCTGCATTTAATGAGGCAGCCGGGCATGCATGCGTGCGATATTTCGCCACCGCGTGATGAGTTTAGTTCGCGAATGTAGTCGCCACCCATCTTCAAAGGGCCGTTGTCTTTGGTGGTCAGTTGTCCTTGTGAAAAGTTACGTATAGGTAGGGCGCCTAATTGATTGGTCAGGTCTCCTACCATTGCTGTGCCTGTTGTTTTTAACGCCTGCACCGCAGGAGACTGGTCAAGCAGCTTGCCGTAATCTTTGACGGCTTTCATTACCTGGCGGCGTTCTTTGAATGGCGGCATTTTGTGTTTTTCAATGACGATGGCTTTAATTTTCTTGGTGCCCATCACCGCGCCCACTCCACCACGGGCTGCTAACCTTGTTGGCCGGTTGTCGGTGTCGGAAAATGAGATGCCTGCCATCAGCCCCCGGTACTCACCCACGGGGCCGCACAGCGCCAGTGATATTTTTTCCCCATAGCGTTCATGCAGTTTGCGCGCGCATTCAATATTGCCTAGGCCCATGTAGTTGCTGGCATCGACGTAGGTGATTGGTCCTTCCTTCGGAATGTAGATAATGGTCCATTCATCGAAGCTGCCGTGGAAGACTAAGCGGGAAATTTCTAACTGCCCCATTGCAAAAGCAAATGTGCCGCCGCTGTTGGCCTCTTTAATGCCGCCGGTCAGTGGGCTTTTACAGCCTACGCTCAGTCGGTTAGCATTTGAGAAATTGGTCCCTGCGAATGGCCCTGCTGAAAAAATCAGGGGGTTGTCATCACTGAGTGGATCGACAGTGGCGGTATTTGATGCCAACAGCATTTTGGCGATCAGGTAGCGGCCGGTATCTACGATATCGCGACCAACAAGAGCGGTTTCTGTGGTTTGACGATTGTTTAAATCGATATCGATCTGCTGTCTCATTTGTTTCTTCCTGATTTGTTGAATGTAGCCAGGTCATGATTGCTGGCGGCATCGCAACTTGTAGTTAATTCTGCTGTGAAGCCAAATATTTTAGTCGATCCGTTCAAGCTTGAAGCCAATCAAGCCAAT
>JALZUX010000065.1 GCA_023301405.1 Granulosicoccaceae bacterium
GCTGAGTAACTTCAGTGTGGTGGACGCGGCAGTTATAGGGCAAGCGGAAAAGTTGGGCTTTGCCAGATAAGCCCCCCGCTAAGCAGTCAGAGTTCTTGAAAGCGGGGGAATGGCAGTATCGTTGGTGCTAGCTGTTGCGTGAGTTAAGGTCAATCGCTTCTGATGCAGCGACGGCACACATGTTGACAATACCGCGTACCGTGATCGCTTCGGTTAGCACGTGAGCGGGCTTGTTTAGTCCAACCAAAATGGGGCCAACTGGCAGCCCGTCACCGAATACTTTAACCATGTTGTAGGCAATGTTGGCTGCATCAAGGTCAGGTAACACCATCAGATTGGCTGATCCGCGATAGCGAGAATCAGGGAAAATCCGGTCTCTGACCGACTCCCAGACAGCGGCATCGGCGTGCATTTCACCCTCGACTGGCAGTTCCGGGTGGTCACGATCCAGAATCTCTTTGGCTTTGCGCATTTTTCGGCTGCTGTCGTTGTCTCTGCTGCCAAAATTTGAATGAGATAGCAAAGCAACCTTAGGGTCAAGGCCAAAGCGTGCGACTGTGGTGGCGGCTAGAGCGGCTGTCTCTGCAATGTGCTCGGCGCTTGGATCAACGGTGACATGGGTGTCGGTAAGAAAAAACGTACCGGCTTGCAGTATGAGCAAAATGACGGCTGAGCAGTCAGTGACTTCGTCTCTGACACCAATAATGGTGCGGATATAACGCAAGTGGCGAACGTAGGCGCCTTCACTGCCGCAAATGAGCGCGTCTGCATCGCCCATGTTTACCATCAATGCCCCTAGTGCCGAGGCGCGTGTGCGTACTACTGCTTTTGCATAGCCCGGGGTAACGCCCTGTCTTGCCGTTTTGGCATGATAGGCGTCGGCATAGACTGTTTCATTGGGGTTGTTCATGGGATCAATGATGGTGAAGTCTTCGCCGGGGGTCAGGCGCAAGCGAAATTCTTTGATGTTGGCTTCAATCACGGCGGGGCGACCAATTAGTATTGGTTTGCAGATACCGTCATCCACCAGCACCTGTACGGCGTTAATTACACGACGTGATTCTCCTTCGGCAAATACTACCCGTTGCGGATTTGACATCGCCTTGGAAAATATCGGCTTCATTACCAGGCCCGACTTAAATACAAAGTCGCTGAGTTGTGCCCGATAATCTTTGAAGCTTTCAATCGGTCTGGTTGCCACTCCACTGTCCATCGCAGCACGTGCAACTCTTTCCGGTATGGTTGTCATTAAACGGGGATCGAAAGGTTTGGGTATTAAATAATCACGACCAAATCCGAAGGAGCTATCGCCGTAGGCTGAGGCTACAACATCAGATACTTCACGGGTGGCAATTTCTGCAATGGCGTTAACTGCCGCGATTTTCATTTCCTGATTGATGGTGGTGGCACCTACATCAAGCGCACCTCGAAATAGAAAAGGAAAACACAAGACATTATTCACCTGGTTAGGAAAGTCAGAGCGGCCAGTGGCGATGATTGCATCGTCGCGAACCTCTGCGACGAGGTCGGGCATTATTTCCGGGGCAGGGTTGGCGAGTGCAAACACCAGTGGTGATTTCGCCATCTCTTTAACATGTTCGGGTTTCAGTACGCCTGCTGCAGACAGTCCAAGGAAGATATCGGCATTGGTTATGACGTCTTTTAAGTGTCGGGCGGTGGTGTCCTTTGCGTACCGTGCTTTGTAGGGATCCATTTGTTCGGTGCGTCCTTCGTATACAACACCGACAATATCAACAACAGTGATGTTGTCTTGCTTCATGCCAAGCGAGACCAGTAGATCCAAGCAAGCTAACGCAGCGGCTCCCGCGCCTGAACACACCAAATGCACGTCAGCGATATTTTTTTCAGCAACCAGTAAGCCGTTTGTTATAGCGGCTGCCACTGTTATTGCTGTGCCGTGCTGGTCGTCATGAAACACCGGAATGTTCATGCGCTCATTAAGTTGGCGTTCTATCTCAAAGCATTCGGGTGCTTTTATGTCTTCAAGGTTGATCCCGCCAAAGCAGGGTTCCATCAGTGAAACCGCATCAACAAAGCGATCGACATCGGTGGTGTCGAGTTCTAAATCAAATACATCTATATTGGCAAATTTCTTAAAAAGAACCGCCTTGCCTTCCATGACAGGCTTGGACGCTAAAGGCCCGATAGCACCAAGACCAAGAACCGCAGTGCCATTAGTGATCACACCAACCAGATTGGCGCGCGCAGTCAGATTGGCAGCTTCAGCGGGATCTTTAACAATTTCCTCGCATGCCGCTGCCACACCGGGCGAGTACGCCAGCGCTAGATCGCGCTGGTTGACCATATTGGTGGTGGCACTGATTTCGAGCTTTCCAGGTTTAGGATATCGATGATAATCAAGCGCGGCATCTCGTAGATCGTCAGCCATATTTTCCCGTTGCTCTTTAGTTTGTGGTGCCGCTTTATTTCTTCGGTGCGTAGATGTCTGTGCAGGTACCTTCTGCGACTTCGCAAGCGAAGTTCAGTGTCTCTGACAGCGTAGGGTGTGGATGTACAGTGAGTGCAATGTCTTCTATGTCAGCGCCCATTTCCAGTGCCAGTACGGCTTCTGCGATAAGTTCGCCGGCATTGACGCCGACCATGCCTGCACCAAGTACTTGCTTGGTGTCGGGATCAATGATTACTTTAGTCAGCCCTTCTGTGCGCCCAATGCTTATTGCACGACCACTGGC
>JALZUX010000066.1 GCA_023301405.1 Granulosicoccaceae bacterium
GCTTGGCGTGAATATCAATCTGCTGCCTGGTATGTAGATCTGCTGCGTAAAAATAATTTTACTGTGGAAGAAGGTTCAGCAGGGATGCCCACTGCGTTTAGCGCACACTGGAGTAACGGTGACGGTCCGTCGATCGGAATGTACGCCGAATATGACGCTGTGCCCGGCAATTGTCAGGCACCGCTGCCCTATCGGGCTCCGCGTGACGGGTTAGGCTACAGCGCCGGCGGGCACACCGACCCGCATTCAGGCCTTGGTATTGCGGGATTGGGTGGGCTTTTAGCAACGCAGGCGGCTATGCAAAAATATAATGTCCTTGGTACGTTGCGCTTCACTGGTGAGCCTGCTGAAAAAGTGCGTGGTTCAAAACCTATTCATGCTGCGCACGGTTACTACGACGGGCTTGATGCGATGTTATCGTTTCATCCGTTCTACATGCTACCCATGTGTAATACGGTGAGGTGGGACACTCACTGCGGTGCGGCCTATTCAATGATCTATCGTTTTATTTGTGATGAGCCTGAATCGTGGTTGCAAAGTGATGATGGCGCGCCGATCCCTCAGTCGCATAGTGCAGTGCGCGCCCCCGGCGCCAACGATGCTTTGATGACCATGTATCTGTCGAGCAAGGCGTTACGCGATTCAATGTTGTCTCACTCTGGTGGTTGGTCAATCTCCGAGGCGATCCTCACCGCCGGTCAGGCAACAGCCGATAACTTGCCGGCGGAGTTAGCAGAGCTTCAATACATGATTCGAACTCCAACTATCGCCATGGCGCAACAAGCGACCGCCATGCTTGATCAAAACGCGCAAGCCGCAGCGGCAATGACCGGTTGTCGTTGGGAGAAACATTGGGTATGTAAAAGCCGTCATGGGTTAGCTAACCATTCAATGTCGAATATCGTTTGGGATAGTCTGCAGCAAGTAGGTGCGCCACACTGGGGTGATGATGCAAAAAAAATTGCGCGGGAAATTCAGCGCAATTTGAACCTTGAACCAATGGAGCAGCCGTTTTTAAGCGCTTGTGAACAGCTGGTAAATCCGCAGCATGCGGAACAATTACTTCGTAAAGACTTGCCGCCGTGGCAATTAAATTCAACCTCTGATGATTACACTGACATGACCTGGCACACGCCCACGGCGCGTTTCTACATCGCGCGTCCGGCGTTGCGGGCACCGGCAGGCTACCGCTACCCCTCGTGGGTGATGAATGCGCTGGGCGGAATTCCCCAAACTATAGACCCCATGGTACAGGTGGCTGCAAAAGTGATAGCAGTCAGCGCGTTGCGATTACTTCAAGATAAAACAGCTCGTCAGCAAGCAATGCAAGAGTTTGAAGCAAGAACCGGCGGTGGCGTGGGGGGAAATAAGTGGGTTGCGCCGTTGTGTGACTACCAACCCCCCGTCAATTTTCGTTGGCCCGAATACGTTAACACCGCGCGCGGGCGTGACTGGTGTATACCTTCAGCGGCTGTTGAACAGGCCGAATAGCGATAGCATACAGCTACAGCTTATTGCTAACCTAAGCTGACTATGGCGCCGTATGGAAAAATCGATGACTAGCACTGTTCCAATTGATGATTCAATCACCATTGATCAATTAACTCTTGCTCCCTATCCGATTTATAAGCGGCTTAGGGCGAAAACGCCTGTGCTAAAAGTTAAATCGTTAGCCAGAACATTTCTGACTTGTGCGGCAGAAACCCGTTATGTAAAAGATCATCCAGAAATTTTTAGCTCTAATGACCCTGATACGCCAATGAAAAGAGCATTTCTCGCACACACTTTAATGCGAAAAGACGGGGCTGAACATCGTCGCGAAAGAATGGCCATGGCTGCAACGCTTTCACCAAAGACAGTCAATGAAACATGGGTGCCTTTGTATCGGCAATACGCCAATGACTATGTAAGTCGGCTACCCGCGGGTGAAACGGTAGATTTGTTCGAGTTATTATGTGGCCCTATTGCAGCCAGAATTCTTGCCGACATGATGGGCATGCCGCAGGCAACGGATGCAGAAATGCAGCGCTGGTCGCAGGCATTGATCAATGGCGCCGGAAATTTCGGCTGGCACGATCAACCTTTTATTGAATCTGATCGTGCAAATGTAGAAATGGATGCGTGTATTCAATCCAGAGTGAAGCAGTTACAGGCAGAACCTGACATGTCTGCATTGTCGGTGATGATTAATGCCGAAAAACCACTTGCCATGTCGCAGGTGTTGTCAAATATCAAAATTGCGATTGGTGGTGGAATCAATGAACCACGTGATGCGCTGGCCACTGTAGTTTTCGGCTTACTTACTAATCTTGATCAACTAGAGGTAGTAAAGAGTGAGGCGCTTTGGCGGGAAGCGTTTGAAGAGGCGATCAGGTGGGTAGCGCCCATTCAGGTGAGTTCGCGATTAGTCAAGCAAGATACTGAGCTACGCGGGTTTGCTATTCCGGCCGGAGAAACAGTGATGACCATTCAAGCCTCTGCAAACCATGATGAAAGCTTATTTGAAACACCAGAGAAATTTATAGTGAGCAGGGCAGTAAATCCGCATCAGGCGTTTGGCAATGGTCCGCATCACTGCGCTGGTACTCATGTGGCGCGTGGCCAGGTCGCACAAATACTGTTGCCGTTGTTGTTTGATCGCTTCCCTAATATGCGTCTGACCGACCCTGAACAGGTTCAGTGGCGCGGTTTTGGTTTTCGAGGCCCTATAAGCCTTCCGGTGAAGTTGCTGTAATTGATTGGTCGGCTTCAGT
>JALZUX010000067.1 GCA_023301405.1 Granulosicoccaceae bacterium
GGAGCGAGGTTAAGAGTACAGGGTAAGGGAGTCGCTTGATCAAATGCGGTAGGCTCCGGATCACTGTCGTTGATTGCTGAGGAGTACCGGGTGATTATAGGTTTCGGTGGATGAAGCGAATTCTGAGAAGGTCGATAAACATAATTATTGAGTCACTGAATAAGGATAAAGTTGACCCTGCTTTTTGATTCCACTTTACCGGAACTTCGGCGATGCGGTAGCCCATTTTTTTTGCTATGTGCAGGTGTTCTACGTCGAAACAGAAACCATAGGTCTGTTGTTTTTCTGCCACCTCTCTTGCAACGTCGCGTCGGTAGGCTTTAAAGCCGCATTGGCTGTCTTTGACGTTTAGTAGTCTTATGCTTCGTGCTGCTAGATTAAAGCACCGACTCAACAATAAACGCAGCGGCGTTCTGCCTTGAACTATTGAGTTCTTGAGATTTCTAGACCCGATAACTACATCGTATCCTTCATTGATTTTTTGTAATAGCTTGGTGATTTCTGTTATCGGGGTTGAGCTATCGGCATCAGAGAAAACAATGATGTCGCCCTGTGCCAGTAGCAAGCCCTTAGCAATAGAGTAGCCTTTGCCGACGTTCTTAATGTTTTCTTCTAACATACCTGTGGTTTGAGATTTAATCTCGGCGCTGTAGATATCAACGAACTTCACAATTTCTGTGGTTAAATCGTTACTTCCGTCGTCGATGATTAGGATGTCAGACTCGAAGTCTTGAAAGCTAAGGAAATCTTTTATCTTGTAGAGCGATGCCGCGATACGCTCTTGCTCATTGTAGACTGGTATGACAACAGTGACACTGGGCTTATTTGACGGATTCATACTGAACCCATTCGTCAGATTTTGAGGCGCGACTAGCGAGTGCTACACCAACCACAATGAGTGATAGTCCAATGGTCTTTTGCCAGGTAATGCTTTCATTCATACCCGGCCAGTAATACGCACCTATATAAACTATGAGGTAGCCAAGGCTAATTAGTGGGTAGGCAACGCTTAGTTCAAAGCGTTTCAGGGCAATTATCCATGCAGGCATGGCAACCGCGTAGAATGTAAGCCCGCACAATAGAATAAGCGCAGAGCCAGGCTCTGTTCTTAAACCGCTTAGCAGTGCTGTTATTGAGGTGGTGTTTATTTCTTGCAGGCCCGCTTTCATGAGCAGTTGCCCTAGGGCTCCACCGACAACAGAGAAGATTAGAGCAGGGATGCTGTATTTCACTACCCTGCGTCTCCCACTAGTAACGATATTCCAACCATGATCAAAAAAGCGCCAACCCATCGATGAGCGGGAACTGATTCATGGAACAGCCACTTGGCACTTAGCAAAACGATTACATAATTAACACTGAGCAGCGGATAGGCAACGCTTACCTGTATTCTTGATAGCACCATCAGCCACAGCATTAATCCGCTGACAAGCAAGAGAATGCTGATAAAAACATCTTTACTAAAAGGCCTTGCAATTTTCTGCTGGTCCTGTCTGTGTACCAAACCCAGCGCTGCGCGTTTTTGAAATACCTGTGCCGCACTGGTGCAGAAAATAGTGGATGCTAGTAGTAATAGTGTGGTGGTAGACCAGAGCACGTTTCGGTAATACCCCGTGTATATCCAAAAAAATAACGGCGAACTCCGGGTAAACTATAGAGCTTGGTAGGTGACAGACTAGAGCCTTTCAGGGTTAAGTATTATAAATGTACAGTCTTTCAACGTAACTCTTAATCTGTTTCGGCGATTGCAGTGGGTAACCGGTAAAGCGTTACTTTTCCGTTTGTGTGCGTAGTCATTACTGATGATATAATATAGGGTTCCTCATACTGCTTAACATAGCCGCGTTGGGAGAGAATTTCCCGATACTCAATGTTTTTTTCGGGATGAATGGCATCGTTTAGTAGAACTATATTGAATTTTCGGTCCCACAGTGCGTCCTTAACATCCTGGTGGGAATGTACGCCGTCTTTGTTGTTGTCTAGCCAGCTTGTTTCTCTGATTTGGTGTTGTGGCATCGTGTTGAAACCGATATAGCGAAATAGGTAGGGATCTTCACTTAATATGTCTGAGGTTTTTTTTAAGCTTTGATGTTGGATATGGTTTAGTAATCCTTGCACATTCGGATATCCTGACTCCATGTCTTTGAGTTGATGCAAATTGAGAAACGCATAGAAAACCAACAGCGTAGATAGTATGGCAGGTGTATGACGAATAGTGGTGACTTGCGAATGTGCATTTAACTGATAGTGATCGTAGATTTTTACTAAGAACCAGGCAACGCCACATACAAGAAAATACAGTGAAAAATTTAGATGCTTGTATAGAGAAATGAGGTTCTTTCCGTGGAGATGATACAGAAGCAAAGGGCTTGAAAATAGTAAAAGAAGTAATAGAGTTTTGATGTTTTTACTTGAACTGCCTTGATGTTTTTCCCAATAAATAGCAAGTAAAGTCAGTAGCAGTGGTATTGCAGCATAGCTTGCTGTGCGTAGAATAATGTCTTTGTATGTTGTGTTTTCGCCGTGAGTACCGCTGATTTGAACTTGATATAAAACTAACAGTTGATCCCAGTGCATTGAAACATAGATTGCCAGGCCCAATGCGATAATGATCCCGCTTATCACCGCACGTATTGGTGCAATTATAAGCATAAGCAGGCCTATGAATGGCAAGTAGGCGGCGGTAGTGTATTTAGTTAATACTGCGCCTAGTAACAGCAATGAGCCCCCAATCAGGTAGGCGTAAGTGAATCGTGCAGGACTTGGTTGCTTGTGCAGTTGGCAGCCTCTTAGTAATGGCATCAACGCTAACGAAAAAAACGTGAAGCTCACTGCGTCATAGGTTGCCAGGCGACTGATGAAAATATGATTGGCCGTTGTTGCCAGTAGAAGGGTTGCTACTAGTGCAACTCTTTTTGATTGCCATACTTCTTTGCTGAACTGGTACAGCCCGACTAAAGAAGTTACTCCAAGTAATGCGGCTACGCTGCGTGCGCCGGCAAGGCCACCGAAATAAGCCTCACCCCAGCCGAATAGATACCAGCTTAAGTCAGAACCAAATATATAGGTGTGTGTTGGCCACGCCTGTTCTGCCAGCAGTGTTTTGGCAACGAACAAATAGTCATACTCGTCCATATGACCGGCACGGAAGCTAAGTTGTGACCGCTGCCACACAATTGCCAAAAGGGTGGCACAGATACAAATCAATATCAGCATTGCGGCTGACTTACTTTTATCTGGTTGAGGGGCGTTGGTATAGACGGTGGTGTTACTCATCTTCTTAGGTATTCGACAGTCGGCAGCGCGATCTGGTGGGCGTTCACCGTTGGGTTAGTCATTCCATACAAAGGTAGCGGCGAGTTCTTTGTGGGCTTCACCGTTGTGGTCCACGAATCTACCGTGTGGTTGTAGGACGCTTTCGGAGTTGTCGCATAAGAAATCTGGCGGGATGAATAGCAGACAAAATTGATTGCTCTGCGGTTGGTGTTCCGGTGATTACCCCGGCTAAGCAGTCGGCGGCGTACAGTGCTTGAGTAGCGCCGCGCGAGCCGAAACCCGTCAGTACATACAGTCCTGGTAGGCTGGCTCCGGATGGAAAGCTTTGTTCTTTTCGACCATGGTGTAAATCTTGATAAGCGGCGTTATAGAAATGTGCATCGGGAATCCCGCCAACCAAGGGCAAACGATCAGGGGTTGTGCAGCGAATGCCTGTCCACGATTTTTTGGCAGAAAGTTCAGGATTGTATCCGGGGATTATGGCGTTGAGTGTGGCGAGGTTACATTGATCATCAGTGGCTGTGATTGAATCGCAATTGCTGTTGCGTTGATGTGTGGCTCCAGCCCAAAAGCCGCTGTCGGTGGGAATTGCATAGCCTTTTGCTGCCAGTAAAGGGGTGGTTGGGGGTGGCTTACGGTCAGTAGTAAAGTGACTAATTTGCCCTCTGGCTGGTGTCAGTGGAAATTGGTGTTGGCCAATAAGGTGATTAACACCGTTGCCATTGGCCAGCACGATTAACTGACCTTCTCCAATGGTGGTGTGTGCGTTGTTTTTGACTAGCCAGCCATCAGTTGTTTTTTTTATCGCAGAAATTGGTGAGTTGGTGAAGAGTTCAATACGGCAAGAACTTTGTATCCAACGCGCGCAAAGGCAAGCTGGTTTTAGAGCGCCAGCTTGCTTGATGTGCAGTGCTGGCTTTTTTACGAAATTATTGGCTACCTCACTGGCACTAGCTTTTGTTTCTACTGTCCAGTGTTTTCCCGCTTGCCATTTGTCTGTCTTTTCTATCAGTTGTAGTAGGCCACGTTGTTGGTGGATTGACGGATCTGATTGTTTTAGTTCGGTGACAATCCGCTCAAATGCGCTGCAGAAATAGTCGTTAACAACGTTTTGCCCAATGCTCAAATAGGGGCGGTAAGTTGCAACGGGTAACCCTGAAGTTGCGTTAGCCGCTGCACTTGTTGATTCAAAAACTTTGCAATGAAACCCCTGTTGCGCCAGTACATAAGCCGCAGCGCAACCTGCCAGACCCGCACCAATGATTAGTGCGTGGTCTCCACTTTGGTAGGTTTGCTCTGGTGAGTTCAGGCCTAGGCTTATCAATTTACTGTGGCTTAGTATTGATGGTTGAATAAGGTGGTTGTGTAGTGGTCAACGATATAGCGATCTACAATGTCTTGAAATTCTGTGGCGATGTTGTCGCCATTTAGGGTAATGGTTATTTCGCCATCGACATATTCCGGCGCCACTGGGTGAACCGTTTTTTTGAGTTTGGCGGTAATTTCGATCATTGAGTGGAATTGCTCACCGCGTTTGTTGCCCATTGCCTCACATTTCCCAGGTTGATTCGATACTTCGCCAGAGCTTCAGCGCAATCGGGATAATTTGTCTGCAACTTGTGGCCATTGAAGTGAAAATCGTCGCCTATTTGGACCGCACAATTCATCTCTAAGAGCCGAACGCGAATTTCGCGGGTGGCATGGGCGGCTTTATCATTGTTAACCGTGATTCTGACTAGTTCAGAACCTGCTTTTGCAGGATTGGCGATCAGCATGCTGGTTCGGGCCAACGTGGCGGTATCGGTGTTGGTCATTGCTGCTCGACGATAGGATTACCGCGCGCGGTCATTATATTGCCGATTGGTACCCCAAGCGAGCGGTTGCGTACTATCATGTTGTTGGAATAATTCACTTGTGATCAGTAATTGTCAGTAGACCGAAGATCTTTTTTGTGGTTTCTTAACGTTTATTTTGGAATTCTGTTAAGAATAGTGATCTAGTTGTCCGGCGAGCTTGATTCTCGTGGATGAGACGATATACCAAGACTACTAAAGTAATTGCGAAGCGCATGAGCAACTTTACACCAATACGGGATATAGGCGAACGGGAGCAGCAAATTTTTCGGCTGCTTGTTGAGCAATATATACAAGAAGGTACGCCTGTTGGATCTCGGACCTTGTCCAAAATGCCAGGTGTCACCGTCAGTGCGGCCTCGGTGCGGAATGTACTGGGTGATTTGGAAGAGCTTGGGCTGCTTGCGGCTCCGCATACCTCGGCGGGGCGTGTGCCTACTTGCGACGGTTTTAGGCTGTTTGTCGATACCATGCTCGAGGTGCAGCCGTTGGTTGGACAAGAGCTTGATCTGTTAAAGGGCAAGCTGACTCCGGATCAGGACGATAAATCTTTGGTTCAGCACGCATCGAACTATTTGTCGCGGTTTACCAATATGGCCGGGCTGGTGACTTTGCCAAAGCGCGGTGCGACGATTTTCCGGCAAATAGAGTTTCTGCCATTATCAGAAAAGCGGGTGCTGGTAATTTTGGTTGTCAATGAAAAAAATGTGCAAAATCGCATTTTGACGCTGGACCGAGACTACAAATCTGACGAATTGCAAAAAATGGCGAACTTCCTCAACCACCAATATGCCGGTAAAGATCTCGAGGCCGTGCGGGATATGGTTCGCACCGAACTCGATAAAACTCAGGCAGACATGAACAACCAAATGTCGCAAATGGTTGCAATGGCTGGTCGTGTGTTCGACAACGACGATCAGCAGGAGTCCGAAGAAGTAATTGTGGCAGGTCAGACAAACTTGATGAATTTCAGTGAGTTATCAGACATGCAAAATATGCGAGATCTGTTCGACGCGTTTTCGCATCAGCGTGATATGTACCATGTCCTAGAGCGTTGCATCTCTGCAGAAGGCGTTCAGATTTTCATCGGACAGGAATCTGGTTATGATTTGTTAGATATGTGCAGCCTTGTGACGTCTAGTTATGAGGTAAATGGCGAAGTCTTGGGTATACTTGGCGTAGTTGGGCCTACTCGTATGGCCTATGATCGGGTGGTGCCGGTGGTCGATGTAACGTCAAAGTTGCTTAGTGCTGCGTTGAATTCGTCTTCCTAGTCTATATATTCGGCGACAGTTGCAAACACCTTCTTAGTTAGTAGACAAAATATCAAAATACCAATACTCGGAGATTTCTGGATGTCGCGAGACAAAACTTCTACAGATTCTGTAGAAGAACAACAAAGTGAAGAAAATATTGCTGACGATACGCCGAATAATAATGGTTCGGTTGCTGACGTCTCAGCAGATGCTGAAGTCCCAGTGGAAGAGGTAGCACCGCTGTCAGAGCTTGAAACAGTAACGCTGCAGCTTCAGGAGGCCACGGCAAAAGCGGATCAAAATTGGGATGCCGTGCTTCGAACCCGTGCCGACATGGAAAATTTGCGCAAGCGTCAAGCGCGCGAATTAGAAAATGCGCATAAATATGCGCTTGATAAAATTGCCATGGAGCTCTTGCCAGTGCGCGATACCCTGGAAATGGGAGTGGCCGCCGCAGCAACTGAAGCTGAAATGTCAAAAATTGTCGAAGG
>JALZUX010000068.1 GCA_023301405.1 Granulosicoccaceae bacterium
TCTCAAGGCAGTTGCACCCCGTACAACAGATTGGCATATTGTGCACCGTGCATATCACGGTCAAAACGACTGCCTTGCACAATTGCTCTGGGGAAACTGAATTTAATAACAAAGATATCCTGCAAATCAAATCGCTTGAGATCGTCTTGGCTGACTTGTAAAGCAAGCGCTACATCTGAGGAATCAAGGCGCTCACTTGCTTGTTGAAAGTCTGCCTTGCCATCAAAAAAAACATCAATGGTGACCCAGAATGGCCCGGCATTTTTGCTTCTGATACGCTTTGCTGTATTAATTAAGGTTGCCATTTTTAACCTCCGTCACGGTCAATCGAAACCCATCCATAGGGTCAGCAAGCTCCATCACATGGTTGAGGGTAAACTCATAGAGTGCACCTCGCTCTGACTCTGCCGGTGAATAGGGGAAAGCAAACGTTGGCAGCTCCTCAGTTGCAGTCAACGGATAGTGCAGTAGAAACGGATTACTTAATCTGGCTATTTCAGTGGCGACTGATTGTGACTCTGCAGTGATCAATGCCAGCACACCAACTTCAGCCGGTATTGATTCAATTGTTTCCAGCGCACCAAGCGTGGCATTGATTCCTATCAAGCGGAATTCAATGTCATAAGCGCTTTGATCAAGCTGCAACCTCTCTGTAATTTTTGAACTTAAAAATCCATGTAATTGATCACACCATTCTTGTGCACGCGCTACGTATTCCGGCTGACGCAAGAGCACCAGTGTTGAGGTTTGATACCCCGATAGTTTTGCACCTTCAAGCTTAACTGTATACGGGCTGGTCTTTCGCCAGACAGAGCCTGTTACTCTGACCGAGCGCTCATCCGTTGCCGTATACACAGCATCACTGACATCAAGCGTACCGCCCGGTTCAACCAGATGTACCGGATTGGCGTTTTCATAAAGCATATGTGCCGATACCGAATAGGGCGTACAAGTTGCCCCATCTGCCATCGCTTGAACACTAAAGCCGTTTTCGTCAAAATCAATTAGTATCACACCGCTGGTGGGGTTTGTTGAGCACAACGCGCCGCACTCACCAATCTTTGCTCCATGCCAGGCACTGCCTACATGTTCACCACGTTCAATAGGTAACGCGGCGATCACCGCCGTATCAGTTGTACGCCCGGCCAGTATGATATCCGCCCCGGTATGCATTGCCTCAGTGATTTGCTCAACGCCGGCAAGCGCCACGATATTGCTACAGCATTCGATAAGGCTTTCAGAAAGTTTAATTTCCGGTTGTAAGTTGTGGATTCGGCCATCGCCAAGGGCTTGTGTGATCGTAGCGGTAGTCTGGCTGCTGTAGAGGCGCGCTATTTTCACGCTGTGGCCAAGTTCTTTGGCGATCTGCAGTGTCAAGCCGTACATCCAATCAACCGCTTGATCACTACCGCAAGTACCGCAAGACCCTAACACCAGCGGTATACCGGCATTGTGGCGGGCAATCATTAGGTCACGCCATTCACTGAGGGTAGCAGATTCTGAATACTTGCTGGTGCCTGTTCCTAAATAAAACGGACCACTATCAGTAGAACCGCCATCAATACAGATTGCATCGGGGTTTTTCGCCAGTCCGGCCGCTAGAGCCGAAGGGTCAAACCCCAGCCCCAATACGCCACTGGGTATTAGAATTCGTGTTGGCATTAGTGTTTTAAGCGACAAACAACAAGCACAATGCAGTGCCTTGTATTGTTGCGCCAATTTCCTTGGTTAGCAGGTGAACGGTTAAATTCAAGCGGAAACGAAGCTGTGACACTAGTTCATTTTATTCCGGCCCAGACTTCATTATATCCAGAAAATCAGAAGATACTGTGGCAATCGCAATCACACCACGCCCCCTGTCTTGTAATACCGCCTAAGAAATTGAATTCAGCGCCGAGCCTTGCTACCTTTACGTTTAGCACCAATAAAGCAGCCATCAACTTTAAACAACTAAAACGGCATACTATGGATCACTACGACCCTTCAAAAAAAATCAATAGTGAGCAGTGGCTATCCATTGACGAAGGCGCACGACAACAGCTTGTTGAAGAATTTCACGAGAGTCTTGATGACAACCCGGCACAAAGCTCACTCAAGGCGCATAGTGCCATGCACGTAACGGTAGAAAATCAATTAGCAGGTGGTGAAGCCCCTAAAGTAAACCAAACATTAACCAAATTGATGCAGCAAGGGCTTGATAGACATGAGGCTATTCACGCCATTGCTGCAGTTCTTGGCAAAGAGTTGTTTTCTATGATGCAGAAAAACAGTTCCGAGTTTTCATTAAAGAATTACAGCAGAAAACTTGAAAAGTTAACAGCCAAACGGTGGGAAAAAGGGGTTTACTGAGTTTTGTAGATCTATCATAAAAACACACCTTCAACAGCGATTTTACTAATTAATATAATTATAATTTACCACCCAACAAAGGTCGCCCTCTGGGTTTCTCAAGCTGCCACATCAAGTGTGCCTCGATCGAAGGCCACTCTTGCGCAATGATTGAATACACTGCGGTGTCTCTGATAGTACCGTTGGCCATTATCATATGAGATCGCAAGACACCGTCAAACTTGGCCCCTAGCCTTTCAATAGCCTGCCTGCTTTGCCTGTTAATAAAATGCGTACGGAATTCCACCGCAATGCAATGAAGCTCTGTGAACGCATGCCTTAGTAATAGCAGTTTACATTCAGTGTTAATCGGTGACTTTTGTACCGACTGGCGATACCAGGTTGAGCCTATCTCAACGCGTCGGTTGGCCGCATCGATATTCATGTAAGTGGTCATACCTACTGCGTTGCCATTGCTTTTATCGATAACAGCAAAAGGTAACATTGAACCTGTTTCACGTAACGATAAACGTCGTTCGATTTCTGCGCCTACTCGCTTGGGCTCGGGGATCATCGTGTACCACAGGCGATGCAAATCACCGTCGGCCGCCGCTTCAGACAGGTCACTTTCATGATCAAGGCTTAACAGCTCTAGCCGCACATGTGCCCCATCAACCGAAAAACTATCAGGCCACTTCGCCATAGTGATTACCCGTTAAAATAAAAAATTTTTATGATCAAGATAATCGGTACGGCCAGCTGGCAGCCCCGATCCCACTATAACTAGGAGCCTGTCCGAGAACTATGATCTACTGCGGGCGCGGTCTTTTGGCCAGCTATTACGATCGATTTCGTTAAAG
>JALZUX010000069.1 GCA_023301405.1 Granulosicoccaceae bacterium
AGTGTCTGTATAAAATCAAGCTCCAGAACCTGCGACGGCCGTAAAGCGACTCTTGATGCAGATATACTGATGTCGCTCTGCAAACCTTCACGGGTATCGACAATATATTCATTAACCGAAATATCGAAGATTCTACTTTGGTAATTCTCGTTACGAAGCTCATCAACAATTAAACTTATGGGAATGCCGGAATTCCGATACCCCTGCCTTAGTTGTTTATTGATTGCACTAAGTGCGTCATTGACAGAATATTCATCACTGTATTTCAACCTTACAGGTAGGTAGTTAGAAAAATACCCAAGAGTATCCCTTGTCCTGGACGTTCTTCCATGTGTCGTCATCCCAACGACAAAGTCATGTTTATCAAACATTTGTTCGACAACACATTGAATACCAACCATTACGAGCTGCTGGAGCCCCGAACCCTTTTGTTCTGAAAATTTCTTCCATGACAAATAGCGGTTGCGGTCTACTTCATTTTTTAATACACATGACCCCGCCGTCAGATGAGTCGGGCTAAACAACCGCGACTCCGCTCCAGAGAGTACTTCCACCCAATATGACAGTCGCTTTTTTCCTTTCTCACTACTTGTAAATGAGTTTTCAGACTCAAGCGCACTTTGATATGTTGAGGGCTCATATACGGACAATCTTCCAGCGTAAAGACCAGAAAGAGCATCTATCCATAAATTGTATGAGTATCCGTCAAATAACAAATGACTGAATTTTAGCTGAAGAATATGTTCGCAGTCGGATAGCGTTACTAATGCAATGTGAATTAGTGACCGGCTGGACTCCCCTGTATCGTCAACACAATACTGATCGAACAAGCGTTGGGCCAAAGCATTCGAGTATTGTTCACCGCTGTGATCATGCTCTACAAACTCATAGTTTGGGGCACAATTAAAGACATTATGGTATCCGAGGTCGTTCTTAATAATTTCCAACTTAAAAACGTCAGCATTGTTAGCAATGTGCCGAATACACCACTTGAGTCTGTCTACGTCCAGAGGGCCATGGATATATAGCCAACCTCCTGTATAAGCAACTTGCTCGTTGATCTCTAGCTCTTGAGAAAATAGTATTTCGTTTTGTCGGGCGCTGGCATTTAATATATTTTTCTTCAAAACTTATTTATCTTCCACTGGCAAACTTCCACCGAAGTGGCATACGTAACATCTATGGGGTGGGGGGGGCGGAGACGAGAACATGCAGACGCTTTTACAACACTGTAAGCACACTCACTGCGAACTTTTTCTTCTAGATTTTTATTGAGATCAGAAGCTTACGAATGGAAGCGTATCGTGCAACCATTTCGATTACACAATCAGCCACCCACGCTCAGGAATTGTAATAAAAACTGACCCAAATCTCCAGAATCAAATGCGGGTCGCTATCCGCATAATGACAAAGTTCACATTTGTTCTGGATGTCCTCATTGTGGGGTTATCGCAAGCCTGTTATCTTCGCCCTCCGCCTAGAGAATACTTCAAGCATGCAATCCCGTCATAGTGAATACCTTATCATTGGTGCAGGACCAGCCGGCCTACAGCTCGGCTACTACCTACAAAAAAATGGTAAGGATTACCGAATCATAGAGGCAACAGATGACGTCGCGAGCTTCTTTACTGAGTTTCCACGCAGCCGATCCCTGATATCTTTTAATAAGGTCAATAATATTTATGATGACCCTGAGTTACTTTTAAGATGGGATTGGAATTCTCTGCTAACCGATGACTACAGTCTGCTTTTCACCGACTACAGTAAAAATATGTACCCAGAAAGTGATGAGCTAAAAACATATCTGCAAGACTTTAGTAAAAAATACGAGCTTAAAATTCTGTTCAACACTAAAATAGGCGAGATATCGAGAAACTCTGACGCCACCTTCATGCTAACAAGCACTTCAGGAAATAAGTTCAGCTGCAAGCATTTGATTATAGCCACTGGGTTCAGCAACGAGTACGCTCCTGATATACCTGGAATAGAACTCGTTAAAGAGACTTATAAAACAGTGTCCTTCACTGGTGAAGATTTCACTAATCAACGAGTACTTATAATTGGAAAGGGTAATTCGGCTTACGAAGTCGCAGACAATCTTCTTGATCATGCCTCCCTGATTCATCTTGCCAGCCCAAACACGACTAAACTAGCATGGAACACTCGCCACCCCGGGCACGTCAGATCAAACTACACAAATATTCTTGATACTTACCAGTTAAAGTTATTACATGGGGTACTGGACTGCGACATAATGGATATATCGTATAAAGATGGCGCTTATGTGGTACGAGTTGTTTACGCACACGCTGACAACGAAGAAGAAGAGATCATTTACGATCGCGTAATTCGATGTACCGGCTTTCAGTTTGACGATTCTATCTATCACGAGACTTGTACACCAGAGCTTGTGATTAATGATCGCTTTCCTGCCATCACCTCGTCTTACGAATCACAAAATGTTCCGAATATGCATTTCGCTGGCACATTGATGCAGTCAAGGGATTTCAAAAAAGCAGGGTCAGCTTTTATCGATGGCTTTCGATACAACATTCGCGCGCTATATCACTTGCTTTG
>JALZUX010000070.1 GCA_023301405.1 Granulosicoccaceae bacterium
CACGCTGTAGCTAGTGCAAACGACAGTAAAAATACTTTTCGTTAATCGTGTTGCTTTACCGGGGCCATTGGTCTTCATTAACTACCACAGACATTTTTAAATCTGGATTCCTAGTGTGACTCTGTTTACTTCATCTAAATTCTTCAACATTACCTTGCTAATTATTGCCGAGACAGCAGCAATGACCCTATGGTTTGTTTCTGCAGCGATACTCGGCGATATGAACCAGCAATTCACTATTGCGCCTGGTGTCCAAGCCGCGCTGTCGTCGGCAGTGCAGGGCGGCTTTGTTGTCGGCGCGCTTTTATCTGCGATCAGTGGAGTTGCTGATCGATTTCAACCGCGCTATGTATTTGCTATCTGCATAATAACCGCTGCAATATGCAATGCGTTGTTACTGGTTGCCCCCATTGGCAGTCTACAGGCTATTATGTTGCGTGGATTAACCGGGGCCTGTCTGGCTGGCGTCTACCCGGTGGGTATGAAGATCGCCGTCGGTTGGGGTCAGAAGGATAGAGGTTTTTTGGTTGGGTTGTTGGTGGGGGGGCTTACCTTGGGTTCAGCGGCACCGCACTTACTGGCTTATCAGGGGGGGGCGGACTGGCGGCTGACGGTACTGGTGACATCCGGCTTAGCGCTGTTGTCTGCAATTCTGGTGATGTTCACCCGCAATGGCCCATTTCACGTGTCAGCGGCTAAATTCACCGCCAGTTCAATAACGGCAGCATGGACGAATAAAAAGGTACGGTTGGCCTATATCGGTTATCTGGGTCACATGTGGGAGCTATACGCGATGTGGGCTTGGATAGGCATAGCATTGGCGGTAAGTTTTGCTGTTCAACTGCCGGAATCTCAGGCAACAAATCTGGCAAAAATTGTGGCGTTTTCTGTGGTGGCTGTTGGCGCGTTAAGTTGTGCGATAGCCGGTTGGGTTGCCGATCGGATTGGCAAAGCTGAACTAACAATCATTGCGATGGCAATCAGTGGTGCCTGCGCCATCTTGTTTGCTGTTACGTTTGGCGGAAATGTCACCGTGACGATTATAGTAGCATTGATTTGGGGGGCCTTTATTATCCCTGATTCTGCCCAATTTTCAGCGTTGGTTGCTGACCATGCACCGGCCGATGCTGTGGGCTCATTACTAACGTTTCAAACGGCGCTGGGGTTTGCTCTGACGACACTAACAGTGCAGGCTGCACCCATTGTTGCAAGTCGCGTTGGTTGGCCGGTGCTGATGGCATTATTGGCTATTGGTCCTGCGATAGGACTTGTGTCGATGTTGGGGTTAAGGCGAAATTCGCACCATAATTTATAAGTAAGCGCGTGGAGTCTGAATAGCCACAAAGCCCGGTGTTCACAACAGAGTGCTGTATGAATTCTGTTAAATAAGCCGAATAGATACCTTGCTGTGGTTAAATTACTAGCTAGTGCTCATCCGTAAAGAGCGCGTAGCGAGGTTGTCACAAGTGCATGAGATTTTGCCTACTACCTGTGGGCGTCTAGTCGCTCTTAAATGACTACATGTAGAAGGTGAAAGATCGTGTGCTTGTGGCGACCGCAGTAGTGCTCGTTTTTAGATGGGCACTAGCTATGTCTTACCGATATTTTGTGACCTAACTGCCACGGGGTGTCTAATGCAGAATGTGCGGTTTGTATTTGCCCCAATCGGGTAGTAAGTGATGAGGGCATTAGTGTCGTTTTTCGTTGAGTCATATCCATATAGGCTGCTAGTGATTCATGGCTAGCCGCCAGGTAATTATTTTCAACTTGAAACATTTCCTGATAGAAGTGAAATGTTTTTTGATTGAAATCTATTAATCGGGTTTCGAACCGTAACTCATCACCGGCATTTACCTCAGCCAGGAAATTCAAATGGGTTTCAAGGGCAAAAGTTGAGCATTGGCTTGTTCGGCGAAATTCAGGCGTTAGCCCAAGCCAGTTAAAAAAAGGTTCTACAGCTAGATCGAAAGCAACCAGGTAGTAGCCAACGTTTAAATGACCGTTGTAGTCAATCCAGTCATCTTTAATCGTCAGAGAAAACTCGTTGAAGGGGGTTTGCATTTCCATTAGAACCTTCTGTTTTGAAGTTTGTGAAAGTGAAAAGGGGGGGGCAAAAAATTGTCTAAAGTGGCTATTCAGAGCCCAGCAGTGTTGTCTATGTGCATTGTGGCTCGCGCTCAATTACCTGTGTATGTTCTGCGCTCCTGCCCCATGAATAAGACAAATTTGCCCTAATCATAGCCACAAAACCCTGTAGTTAGTCGAATCATGAAGTATAGATTCTTTAAAACCGGCAGAATGATTACAAGCCTGGATGATCTAGGTTTTGTTGTTGCACTTCGATAAGGAAATTGAAAAACACAGCCCCGTTTGCGCGTAGGTGCACTCTAAATTTGTAGTCTGTCTGGCAGAAACTATAGCGAATTTTGATCTAATTGAGAATTACTCAACATCTTCTACTGGGTGCCGATGGTTTCCGGGTAAAGATGTTGTCTAATTGATTGGGAATCGTAGCGAAGCGGCGCGGTGTAAAAATGCTAGAAGATAAACTGCTGAAAAGCGACATCGGCAAAATAGACGTGTCATTAGCATCTATGGAGCAAAAATTTGGCCGTGCTAGCATCCGTAAGCGGCTGATTGTGCTCGCTGTGCTGGTGTTGATTGTGGCGCTCATGGCTGGTTTTGCTGTGGTAGCCACGATGCTGAATTCATCGTGGTCGGCGCGCCAGATGGCAATGTTAGCAGGTGGTATAACGGCCACCCTGATCGTTTGCATCGGTATTCCGATGATACTATTCCAAAAGAAAAGTCTGGATGCGTTTAATTTGATGATGAATGCGCTCAACGTGGTTGATGCGCCATTCACTCTTTTTGACCGTAATCGTCGAGTTGTCCAATACAACGAGGCGGCGAACCGATACTTCCTGGAAAGCGGTGCAGGAATTGCCGTTGGGATGACCGAAAGAGAACTTATTGCCAAAGCGGCTCGGCGTCAGGAAAAAAATATCGCCCTGCGAGATGACTGGATTAACGCCACCCTAGCTGAGCGGAATCAGCGGATGGACAGCGGTCAGTCACGAACAGTGTTCACTAAAAGTACCAATCGCTATCATCAAGTGATGGTTGCTCAGCTTGATACAGGCCACGTGGTAGATATGAGGTCAGATGTTACTGAGCTGAAATTTCAAGAGAAGCAACTGGCGGAACGTGAGCAGGAGCTTGAAAAATCTCGCAACGAAGCACAAGCCTCTAATAACGCAAAGTCTGAATTTTTAGCCAACATGAGTCATGAAATCCGTACACCGATGAATGGCGTTATCGGTATGACGGAGTTGTTACTGGACAGCGATTTAAACAGCGAGCAACGGATGTACGCATCAACGGTGTCTAAGTCAGGTTTGGCACTGCTTACCATTATTAACGATATCCTTGATTTTTCAAAAATAGAAGCAGGCAAGCTTGAGCTTGACCCGTCGCCATTCGACATGCGATCAGCGCTCGATGATGTGGCGGCATTGCTAGCGACACGTGCACACGCAAAAAGCATTGAACTGGTGATGAATTTTTCACCTGATTTGCCTGATCGGTACATCGGTGACGTTGGGCGGCTGCGCCAGATAATGACTAACTTGACGGGCAATGCCATCAAGTTCACCGAGCACGGGCATGTTGTGGTGTCAGTGCAAGGTGGTGTGGAAAACAACAGGGCGACACTAACATTCAATGTGCGTGACACGGGAATCGGGATTCCGGCCAATAAGCATGCTGCTGTTTTTCGCGAGTTTGAGCAAGTAGACGGCGCGTCAAACCGGAAGTATGAAGGTACTGGTCTTGGGCTGGCGATATCGCAAAAGTTGATTCAGCTGATGGGGGGCGAAATTAAGCTGAGATCTGAAGAGAACAAGGGCTCCGAATTTTTCTTCACTGTTGAGTTTTCGGTTGACACTGCCGCGGCTGTGCCATCGTTAGACAAGCAAATAGATGTCAGTCTGACTGATCGGAAAGTGCTAATCGTTGATGATCTTCCGATCAATCGTGAAATTCTCAGTCGCCAGGTAAAAAGCTGGGGAATGACATCTGTGGTCGCAAGCAGTGGCGTCGAGGCGATTGAGCTTGCCCGCCGTGAACAGCAAACTGATCAGCCGATCGAAATAGCGATTTTTGATTTTCAAATGCCTGGCATGGACGGCCATGAATTATGTCGCAATTTTAAAGAGTCTGAACAGCTGCGAAGTATCCCTCTATTGTTACTTTCATCAGTAGATCAGTCGACTCAGAGGGCCAAAATGCTTCAGTTGGGTTTTGCGGATTGTATGATCAAACCAGCCCGTGCTGAAATTCTTTGCCAATCTGTCAGCAAGGCATTGGCGATAGGCGTGGTAAACGGGGATAACAATGATCATGAATTACTGTCAAAGCGGAAAATGCTTGAGCAGCAAGACACCAGAGCCGATGTACGGAAAATCCTAGTCGTTGAGGATAATGAAATAAATCAATTGGTGATATCCAGCATGCTTGATAGCGATGCGTTTGAGCTGGAAATTGCTGAAGACGGTCAGTTAGGTTTTGAATTATTTAAAAGCTTCAAGCCAGACATTGTATTCATGGATGTATCAATGCCAGTGTTAAACGGGTTTGATTCTACGGCACTTATTCGTAATTTTGAAAGTGAAACCAATGCTGATCGTTGCCCTGTAATTGCGTTGACAGCCAATGCTATGCGAGGCGACCGTGAGAAGTGCTTTGATGCGGGTATGGATGATTTCATGAGCAAGCCAATTATCATGAATGATCTTTTTGCGCTGATCGAAAAATGGCTGGACGAGGCGGACGAATCAATCGAAGACGCTGCCTAGTCCAGATCATTAAGCAAGTACTTATCCCATGCGTCGGTCCATAGTGATTCGCTTTTAGCTGCTTTGGTCTGTACCAGCAGCTATGAGGGTAATGATCCACACGCGGCAATAACGTTAATAATGCTCGCAGCGTGCCTGACTTCGTCGAACTGATGAAACTCTTAAAGACGTTTGCATTCACCCCTCGCTGGTTAAGTATCTATGATTTGGATAGCCATGATGAGGTGCGGGTGACAGACAGGTAGCAGCCGATTGGCAGTAAGTGTATCGGTGCTGTGGTTTCTGGCATGATAGAACGTTGTTAACAATAGCTGCGTTACTATGTCTGAAATAATTCTTCATCAGTACCCTCAATCACCTGTCGCAGAGAAAGTTCGGGTGGGCTTCGGGATTAAAAACCTAGAGTGGCGTTCTGTTGAAATACCACGTATCCCGCCAAAGCCTGATTTGATTCCGTTAACCGGTGGATATCGTCGAACACCGGTTATGCAAATAGGCGCTGATATCTACTGTGACAGTCAGTGTATCTTGCGGGAATTGGAAAAGCGCTACCCCGAGCCGGCATACTATCCGGCCAATGAACATCATTACAGCGGCGGGCTATCGTGGGCTTTTGCACGGTGGACTGACGACCGATTGTTTGCTCAGACCATAAAGCTGGTGTTGGCCGGAGCAGGGGACGCACTACCCGCAGACTTTGCTGAGGATCGAGGTCGTCTGTACTTTGGGCCGGATTGGCAAACTGAGCTAGAAGCGGCGAAAGATGAAATTGCCCACATTAGAGCGCAACTGCGCGGTCAGTTTATGTGGCTAGACGATTGGCTGGCAGGACAGCAAGCCCTGCAAAAAGAATATGTTCTTAGTGACAAACCCGGTGTGGCTGATGCCTGTGCGTATTATCTGGTGTGGTTTATCCGTGGGCGCTGGAGCGGTGGACCTGAATTGCTATCAGAATTTCCCAATTTGCAAAGGTGGGAAGAAAAGGTCAAAGCCATCGGCCATGGTAAATCCTCTGGCATGACCGGTGCGCAGGCGTTAGCGGTTGCGTTAAATAGCGAAACAACTACTGCAGAGACTTGCGACAAGCATGATCCGCAGGGGCTTAAGCCGGGTATGAAAGTGGGTATTGGGCCCGATATCGATGGCGGTGAGGTATCAACGACGGGCGTTGTTCATGCGGTTAGTAGTGAAACGATTTCTTTAATGAGGGAGAGTACTCAGACTGGCACTGTCTGTGTACATTTTCCGCGGGTTGGGTATCGGGTGGAGGCTCTCGGCTAGGTGGCTTTATGAAAACCATGATCGTTGCGAGTGTGTGAGATTTTGAG
>JALZUX010000071.1 GCA_023301405.1 Granulosicoccaceae bacterium
TCCAATGCAAGCGGCCTGGCCACCGATGAAGCACTACAACCCACCGATGAAATCATCACGGCAGCTGACGCCACACGGTCCTTACAGCAAACGCGTCGGCTGCTGACAGAAGCCATAGACAGGGCTCGTGGTGAACCATCGACAAGCGGCAGTAATGGCGAACTTCAACAGCTTGACTCAAGCCGCCAACGTAGCTCGGAACCGCAACAAGGTGAAGGCGAGCAATCTGGTGAATCGTCGCAAGGGCAACAAGGGCAGTCCGATGCACAATCCGCAAGTGAGTCACCGTCATCACCTGGCTCTGGCCGGGGACGTTCCAGCACTCAGTCCGCCGACACACAGCTAATCAGAGAAGCAGGCGAACAGCTGGAAAGAATGGGAAACAGCGCTGTAGAGGGATTGTCTGACGAAACAATCAGTGAATTCACTGAAATTGCCAGCCAGTTAAAAGATACCAGTGATGAAGAAAACAACCGCCGTATAGACGCAAATGTAAGACTACTGTTGCGCCAACTGGATCAACTGGAACTGCAAGTGTATGCGGAAAGCCAAGGCCTGAAAGGTATCAGAACCGGCAAGCGCAGCGAGACTCCAAAAGGCTATGATCGCCGCAGTGCTGACTATTTCCGCCGACTCAGCGAAGATAGCGAATCGCAAACCGGCCTTTGATCACCCAGTGAACGCCCCAGACGCTACAATCCTGACTGCATTTCCTGCAGTCACCCGCGGTGATGCCACCACACTGATACTTGGTTCGATGCCGGGTATTGCCTCTCTTGACGCACACCGTTACTACGCCCATCCGCGTAATGCTTTTTGGTTCATCATGGCGACAATTTATGGCAACGGCACTGCTCCGGAACACTATGAAGATAAGATTGCCATGATTCAAACCGCTGGTGTGGCCTTATGGGACGTACTTAAACACTGCAAACGCCCGGGGAGTCTTGACTCAAAAATAGATCCGCAAAGCGTCGTTTGCAACGATTTCAAAGTATTCATCAAAAAGCATACTCAATTGAAGCTGATCGCATTCAATGGCAAAACCGCAGAACAGCTGTTTAAGAAGCATGTACTCCCGGATCTGAACCTCACTGTGCCAACGGTATCACTGCCGTCATCAAGTCCGGCTATGGCAATGCTGACCCGTCAGCAAAAAACCACTACCTGGCAACAACAACTGACACTATCATGATGCTTGTAAACATCACTGATTTGCATACAATGAGGTTGGCTGGATGATTTTCGATAGTGTTAAAGGACGACACTGGCTGTCGCTGTTTATCATCGCCGTCACGATCGCTTTTTGCGCTTTTATGTTTTGGAATATGTTTCGGAGTAATGAAACGCATCAACATCAGATAGATCGTGTACTAGCGCAGAAGGCAGCGGTCAGTGAACTACAGCTTCAACTCTCCACCCTTCTTGAAACGGCGGATAGTACTGTCGCTGCATCCAGACTTGCTCAAGCCAAAGATCAATTAAAAGCCCTACTCCCGAAAAATAAAGAAGTTTTCGACCAGTTTATAAATAGCCACCCCTCTTTGCACACGCTGTATACCAAGCCCCCGTACCTACTCACCGACAGATTTAATCGAATCATTAGCTTGATGGATACGAATCCACCTGTTAACGGTGACACAGTCAAACAACTGCAAACTTACGCTGACAATACTTTTTATATTGCACTTGATCGCGCTGTCGCTGAAATAGAACACGATGCGGAAATCAGAAAAGAATGGCTGGCTCCCGCTCTGTTGCTAGCACTAGGCTGCGTTTTTCTTTTACTGTTGGCTTATCACAAATGGATTTTCCTGCCGCTATTGAAACGTCACACGGCATCACAAGCAGATACCCGGGAAGCCCGGAGAGAGCTAGACACTTTATCCCTCACCGACTCACTTACCGGCACATTAAACCGCAAAGCAATCACCAGCTTTCTTTCAGAGTTTCAACACAACCACACCTCAGACAGTGAATTTATAGCATTGGCAATTCTCGACATCGATCACTTCCAACAAATTAACGATGTACTTGGATACTTTGCCGGCGACGAGGTACTAAAAGAAGTGTCAGTGCGCATCAGTAGTCAACTGCGAACTGAAGACCAGCTAGGTCGAATGAATGCAGATCACTTTGCCATTGTTCTTAGTGGGTTGATTGCACCAAAAACCGCTGAATCGATTATTCATCGCATACAAGAAGTCATTGCACGACCTGTTTCATTTCGAGATACCCAGATCAATGTTACCTGTACTGTTGGCGCGGCCGTTCAGGAAGTTGCCTCATTAGACCTGGCAGAACTTTTTAAACTCAGTGAACAAGCCCTAATGCAAGCCAAGGAGCATCAGCGAGGCTCTACTTTTCTATTCTCTGAAAACGCACAAGCAATGTTATCGCGACAACGCGAGATAATAAATGTAATAAAAGAGTCTGATCTCGACGATATCCTTGAGTTGGCCTACCAACCTATTGTATCTCTTGAAAGCGGCAAGATCGTTGGTTGCGAATGCCTATTGCGTTGGACAGCAGACACACCGGCAAACCTGCAAACTGACGAACTCGTTCCGACGCTTGAAATGTATGGTGATATCCATGAGGTCGGCGTTTGGGTACTTCGCAAAAGCTTTCAACAACTGCAACTCTGGAAAAGCCTGCTGCAAGGCAGTAGCTTGTTTGTATCTGTCAATGTTTCAGCAACACAGCTTGAAGACCCCCAGCTGCCCGATAAGATCGTCGAGCTTGCTGAAGAATTCAACATTACGCCCGGCGATATCTCTCTAGAGTTAACAGAAACAGTTGCCATAAAACATCTGGAAGCGGGCCACAAGCAACTCGCACTGCTGAGGAACCTTGGGTTTGGTATCTCACTTGATGACTTCGGCACCGGCTATTCGTCCTTGCAGTATTTGAAAAGTATGCCTGCATCGACAATCAAAATTGATCAAGCCTTTATTAAAGAAATGACCACTGACAAGTGCGACGCTGCGATAGTCGATAGTGCGATACACATCGCCAAGGCTATCGGCTTAACCGCCGTTGCAGAAGGCATCGACAGAGCTGAACAAGCCGATAAGCTGCGCGAAATAGGCTGCCATTATGGCCAGGGTTACTTTTTTTTCCGGCCTTTGGGAAAAGCCGCATTCGAACAGGCAGTGCTTGCCCAAAAGCAGGCTGTCTGAGCGATAGCAACGCTCTTTGATCTGTGCACTTTGCTTTTCTCATCCACCGCTGCTGACTTTGCGTTTAAAAAGCCTCTCAAGCCTCTCTTTCGCTCTTTCTCTGTATCGTTAATTTACAGTCGACCACCCGCATTAGCCCGTGATATCTGGTAGAATTCGGTTTCCGCGCGGGCGCCGAAAAAAGACGCCAACGCAAAAGTAAATCCGTGCGCGGTTGCACTCGCTAACAGGCTTATGTGGCCTTCCCGCTTTGTTACTTTGCGTGTCAAGAAATCACAGAAACCCAATTATCAGCTTACACTGACGCACTTTCCCGGCCATAGCCAACACTCGAGGAGTATTTATGTCTTTTAACGTAATGGACGCAGTCAAAGGTCAAATCAACGATCAGCTTGTCGGTCAAATCGGTGGATTACTAGGCGAAAGCCCAGATAAAACCCGTTCTGCCATCGATGGCGCGATCCCAGCCCTGCTTGCCGGTGTCGGCAATGCCGCTCAGGAACCAACCAACGCAGACACACTTTTTAACCTGGTAAACAACCAGGACGACAGCCTTGTCGACAATATCGGGTCAATGATTGGCAGCAACCAATCATCAGCCCTCATTGAATCAGGAACACGCGGTCTCGGCTCACTGATGGGCAACGACGGCGTCACTAGTATGATCAGCGGTCTTGCCGGCCACACCGGTCTGGGCAAAGGGTCTGCCGGTTCTTTACTCGGCATGCTTACACCAATGGTTATGGGCACACTGAAACGCAAGTCAGGTGCAGACGGCCTAAACGCTACGGGCCTTGCTAGCATGTTAAAAAGCCAGGGCAGCAACATCTCCGCCGCTCTGCCACAGGGCCTTATGAGCCAGCTTGAATCAGCTGGTCTAGGCAATACCGGTGCTAGCACCGGTGGCTTCTCAGGCGGCAAAGTTGCTGCTGGCGCTGCTGGAATTGCCGCAGCAGCCACCGGGCTTGGATCTCGTGCTGCCGGTGCTGCCAGTGGTGCAGTTAGCGGTGCAGCCGACTCAGTCAGTGGAGCAGCGGGTTCAGTCGGTCGCGGTATTGGCAATGCTGCCGATGGCGCCGCTGATGCGGCTCGCGGCGCAGTCAGTGGCGCTTCAGGTGCCGTATCCGGCGCTGCCGGAGCAGTAAGCGGAGCAGTTGGCTCTGTTGGTCGTGGTGTCGGTAATGCTGCCGATGGCGCGGCTGATGCAGCTCGCGGTGCGGTCAGCGGTGCTACCGGTGCTGTTAGTGGTGCGGTTGGCTCTGCTAGTGGTGCAGTCGGCTCTGTCGGTCGTGGTTTAGGTAATGCTGCCGAAGGTGCTACTGATGCTGCTCGCGGTGCAGTTAGCGGTGCTGCCGGCGCTGTTAGTGGTGCAGCTGGCTCTGTTGGTCGTGGTGTAGGTAACGCTACTGATGCCGCTCGCGGTGCAGCTAGCGGTGCTGCCGGCGCTGTTAGTGGTGCAGCCGGTTCTGTCGGTCGTGGTTTAGGTAATGCTGCTGAAGG
>JALZUX010000072.1 GCA_023301405.1 Granulosicoccaceae bacterium
GGCATCCATGTGTACAATCCAGCCGCCAGCTGACGGATCATTCCGGCGCGTAGCATCAGTTGATGGCTGATCACCTCGGCATCAGCCGGGGACTCTTTGGTGGTAGACAATTGAAGCAGGCTGGTGCGCATGGTTATGCTCGTCGGGTACGGTTGTTAATGAAGTAATAGTTCCGCTTGATGTAGCATAGCGGGCTGGCACCCTACATTGTCACACGATGCATTGCCAAGGGCCACATTCAGACAGCAAAATAGCCTTCATTCCCAGACAGCCACCCAGGTGGCTGTTTGGGAATGACGTTCGCAGCGAGGGTGTGAGAATTTGAGTCAAATATTTCTGATCAGTCCGAGACAGATAGCTGGTCTACTTTAATGAGATTGATCGTAATCGTTAGCCAAAAGACCGCCGCAGCAAATTACTGGTCATGCGCAAGCATCTGATAGCAATAGCGTCAGATCAATGACGGGTAAAATAAACAGCGGATGTGCCACTATTTGCATTATCACTATATGACCATACTTTCTTCGCTTGCTGGATAAACTATCCTAAACTATCCACTGTGTGACAAAAGCGATAGAGACATGCGCGCCGCTACTGCGGTAGAAACAATGACATGACGAGTACCTCACTATAAAAATGCTCGAACCCATACGCGAATGGTATCAGCGAAACTTCTCTGATCCGCAAGCCGTAATTCTGGTTTTGCTACTGTTCACCGCGTTTATGCTTATCTGGTTGCTCGGAGACATCCTGGCACCCGTTCTGGTTGCCTTGGTATTCGCGTACCTGCTTGATGGCGTGGTTACAGCCATGCAGCGCTACCACATACCGCGCCCGCTTGCCGCCACCATTGTAATGCTCGTTTTTGTGTTTTTCTGTCTGATTATTTTGTTTGGTGTGATGCCATTGCTATCTCAGCAGGTCACCTCTTTGATCAAAGAGTTACCCAATATGATCAGCGGTGGTCAACAAAAGCTACAAAGACTGCCTGAATTATACCCGGCTATCTTTACTGTTGAGCAAATCAACGAACTCATCGCCAGCGGCCAGCGCCAGGTGGGTCAGATCGGCCAACGGTTTTTATCGTTCTCGATTGCCAGTGCTTTGAACTTGTTTGTACTCTCGATCTACGTTGTTCTAGTACCGCTGATCGTCTTCTTCACACTGAAGGATAAGCAAGTCTTGCTGGAATGGGCCCGTGGCTTCATGCCCAACAAGAGTGAACTTGCCGAAAAAGTATGGGACGAAGCAGACGGAAAAATAGCCAGCTACATTCGCGGCAAGTTGATCGAAATACTCATTGTCGGGCTCGTCACTTATGTGTTTTTCAGCTTTATGGGCCTGCCGTACGCTGCGCTATTAAGCTCATTGGTGGGTTTTTCAGTGATTATTCCGTTCGTCGGAGCAGTAGTCGTCACCATCCCGATTGCGATAATCGCTTACTTTGAATGGGGTTTTGGCGCAAAGCTGGGGTATTTACTCATCGGCTATCAGATCATACAAATTCTTGACGGAAACGTTTTGGTACCATTGTTGTTTTCAGAAGTTGTCGATTTACACCCACTGGCGATTATCATTTCGGTGTTATTTTTTGGTGGTCTGTGGGGATTATGGGGTGTTTTCTTCGCCATACCGCTAGCAGCACTGACTCAGGCAATACTGGACGCCTGGCCCAGACAGCGTGCCGGCAGCAGTACCGAGCCTCAAGCCGACGCCAATCAGAAGGCTGCCTAACGGCAGTCTCAACGTCGCTTAAATAGCTGTCTGACTCTTACACGACTGAACTGCGCACCCTCGAATCAAGCTTAATCAGCCAACTCACTGACTGCCTTAAGTACCTGATCTACATGGCTTTTTACTTTCACCTTGCGCCATTCGTGACGCAAAATACCCCGGTTATCAATCACAAAGGTGCTGCGTTCGATCCCCTCAAATTCCTTGCCGTACATCTTTTTAAGCCTAATGACATCAAACAACTGACAAAGCGCTTCATCTTCGTCGGCCAGTAAATCAAATGGAAGCTGTTGCTTATCTTTAAATTTATGGTGGCTTGTTAAAGTGTCCTTTGACACGCCCAACACCACCGCGTTCAGCTTAGTGAAGTGCTTAATCTGGTCACGGAAGTCTTGCGCCTCAGTGGTGCAGCCAGGAGTATTGTCCCTGGGGTAAAAGTAAAGCACCACATTCAGCCCAGCCAAATCTTTGGATTTAATCACCTGATCACCAGTGGCAGGTACTTGCCAGGCGGGTACTTTCTTACCTATTTCCACACGCATGTTTTCACCAAATTCAATTTAGTCTCCGCAGCGCCGGCTAGCACTCGCCCCCGGCGCAACTGCAAAGTAAGTTTTGCCGCGAATTACGACTTCAATCAGTGTTATTCTACCCACAATTTTCCTAACTATTTATCTTTGAGGCCAGGCAAATGTTCCAGGGCAGCATCGTCGCGATTGTCACACCAATGCTAGAAGACGAGAGCGTGGATTTCGATTCACTAGAATCGCTTGTGAAGTTTCATATACAAGAGGGCACTGACGCCATTGTATCCGTCGGCACCACAGGCGAATCCGCCACCCTGAGCATGGAAGAACACTCCACGGTCATTCAGAAAACGATAGAGTTTGCCAATAATGAAATCCCCATCATTGCCGGCACTGGCGCTAATTCAACCACTGAAGCAATAGAACTAACCCGAAATGCAAAGCAAGCTGGCGCACTGGCTTGCCTGCTAGTCACTCCCTACTACAACAAACCACCTCAAGAAGGGCTCTACCAGCATTTCAAAAAAATAGCTGAAACTGTCGATATACCCCAAATAATCTACAACGTACCTGGCCGCACCTCCGTTGACATGACCGCAGAAACCACCGCAAGACTGGCCCATGTCGACAACATCATCGGCACCAAAGAAGCACGCGGGACTGTAGAGCGCATCAAAGAACTTGTCGCACTGTGCCCAGACAACTTCAAAATCTTCACTGGCGACGATGGCACCGCTATGGACAGTATTCTAGCTGGCGCTCATGGCAATATTTCGGTAACCGCCAATGTGGCCCCGGGGCTTATGCACCAGATGTGCAAGGCCGCCTTGGCTAACGACAAAATCACCGCCAAGGCACTTAACGATCAACTATCAGATCTCAACAAATTGTTGTTTATTGAATCAAGCCCAATACCAGTCAAATGGGCACTGCAACAGATGGGATTGATAAAATCTGGTATCAGACTACCGCTGGTCGCATTGAATCAGAATTGCCACAGCGATGTTACCAACGGCCTGAAGGCAGCAGGCATAAGTCTCTAGAAGGCTTAACCGGAAACAAAGATCTTCAGCCAGCGCTGTGTTTCGGCTGGCTATTGCAATCAATTTAGTTAAAGAAGAACAACTACTTGCCTAAATTGATCAAATATCTACCCCCGGACAGCCCTGTACGAAAGATAGAAATCCAGTTAGCACAGGTCATAATAGACAATTCACAAGTCAAACCTTCGAGACAAAGCTGCCGTCAAAGCAGCCTACAAATATGGTCAGTTCAATTATCAGCTTAGCGCCTCACACTAGCCGGACGTCCACTATTACTCAGCACTCCCGCAGTGACTGTGGAACGCACCAATGCGTGTAGAGTTTGTCAGCCTGGGTAGTGGCAGTAACGGCAACTCTACGCTAGTGCGGGTTGGCGACACCCTTCTTTTGGTAGATGCTGGTTTTTCTGCCAAAATAATTGTAGAAAGACTCAATAGCGTTGGTGTAGCAGCCGATGACCTGACCGCCATTTTGATCTCGCATGAACACTCAGATCATGTCAAAGGCGCCCAAGTGATGGCAAGGAAATACGGAGTACCAGTGTGGCTGACTCGTGGCACCTATCGTCGCCTTAAAGACAAAAACATACCGCAGGTAGAGTACATTCACCCGCATGGCTCATTTTGTATTGGCGATGCCAAAGTTACACCATTTCCCATCCCACATGATGCCGCCGAGCCGTGTCAGTATGTAATTGGTGACGGCAGCAAACGTTTTGCAATTGCGACCGATATGGGCTGTGTCACGCCATACGTCAGCCAACAACTGGCAGGCGTTGACGCCTTACTACTTGAAGCTAACTACGATGGCGACATGCTACACAATGGCTCATATCCCTACGCACTACGATCTCGCATCGACGGCCGCTACGGCCACTTAAGTAACGAGCAATCAGCTGTACTCGCCGCAAGCCTCGAACACCCCGGTTTGCAAAAGCTTTTCCTTGGCCACCTAAGCGAAAACAACAACACACCGGATAATGCCTTTGGCTCGGTTGCCAACCGCTTGAAGCGCGGCGGCGATGACGTCTGCGTGTTGAAACGTGCTACCGTCAGCGAGTGGTTTTGTGTGACGTAAACAAGTCACGTAACGATAATCATCACCAACTCTCTTTACATTTTATAACTAAATGCGAATCGCCTAACTTCATCTATCGGTTATTACCGGCATCAGCTAGCGTAACCTCTGGTTAAGCTCACTTTTTGAAAAAGGCGAAAAATAGCACGCCACTCAAGGGACACATCACCAACTTAACCGGGTGTCTCAAGTGCTATTAGTGCTAGAGAAAAAAACATAAGGAAGCTCAACTGGGGAACTCCGAGCGCACCGCCAGCCTGACGTCAAAAAAGAATGACGTCAGTAGTGACATCAGTAAGCCTTAATTCAACTAGCGATACTGCCCTTCCGCAGGACTATCAACCTGCGGTCGTGCAAGGCCTGCCACAATCTGATCAAGCGTAATGCTACCGATGATTGTATGCCGCCGGTCCACCACATTAGCGGCCTTACTTTGCGAGCCAGCTGCGAGCTGCAAGGCTTCTTCCAACACTAGATCCTGAGAGATCTCAGGCCCATCGACGGCATGATCTGAGGTCATGATCGTTTTGACTTTTAACACTCTACCGCGATTGATATCTTTCACAAAGTCAAAAATATATTCATCAGCAGGGTTCATAATCAAGTGCTGTGGATCGCCCTGCTGTATCACTGCGCCATCACGTAATACCGCTATTTTATCGCCAATACGCAAAGCTTCATCAAGATCGTGGGTAATAAATACAATAGTTTTGTGCAACTCAGTTTGAAGATCAAGCAATACATCTTGCATATCAGTTCTTATCAATGGATCAAGAGCCGAGAAAGCCTCATCCATCAACAGCACTTCGGCGTCTGTGGCAAGTGCTCTTGCCAAGCCAACACGCTGCTGCATGCCACCAGACAGTTGCGAGGGAAAGTGGTCTTCAAACCCTGCAAGGCCAACTCTTTCAAGCCAACGATGACTTTGCTCTTTTGCTTTTTTTGTCGACACTCCTTGAACTATCAAACCATACGCAACGTTTTCAGCCACAGTACGGTGCACATGCAGCCCGAACTTCTGAAACACCATTGAGGCCTTGTAGCGACGAAAATTGAGCAACTGCGCCTTAGTCATGCCCAGAACATCTTCTCCATCGACCAGCATTCGACCTGCGGTGGGTTCAATCAGTCGATTGATATGCCGTATAAGCGTCGACTTACCTGAACCGGAAAGCCCCATTACAACGGTCACGCCTTTAGCCGGCACCTCTATATTGATGTCCTTCAGACCCAAAACATGACCATGTACTTCTAACAACTCTTGCTTTGACATGCCGTCTTTCACAAAATCAAGCACAGACTTAGGATTTTTACCAAAAATTTTGTACAGGTTTTCTATATGAATTTTTGACTCAGTCATGATTAATCCCCTGGCGGTGGCGTTGCAACCTTTTACCGTAGCTTTGAGAAACACGATCAAAAATAATCGCCAGTGCCACGATCGCCAATCCGTTCATCATGCCAAGCGCAAGATACTGATTTGAAATTGCCCTCAATACCGGCACACCAAGACCTGCCACGCCTATCATCGAGGCGATCACCACCATAGACAACGCCATCATGATCGTTTGGTTAACACCAGCAAATATATTAGGCAACGCTAGCGGAATCTGTACGCCAAAAAGCTTTTGCCTATAGCTGGCACCAAAGGCGTCTGCGGCTTCCAGCGCTTCTTTATCAACCAGCCTGATACCAAGGTTAGTCAACCGCACAATAGGCGGTATGGCGTAAATACAAACCGAGATCAAGCCCGGCACTTTACCAATGCCCAGCAACATCACCACTGGAATCAGGTAAACAAACGCAGGGATAGTCTGCATCACATCTAGAACAGGTGTAATCACCGCCTGCAACCGTTCAGACCGGGCCATTAGTATCCCTAGCGGAATACCCAGCGTAATACAGACAATAGTGGCCACCGAGATAATCGCCAACGTCGACATAGTGTCTTTCCACATGCCGAAGTAACCAATCGCTAAAAACGAAGCAATAACACCAAGGACAATCCAAAGACTTCTGGCACCCAACCAGGCAAGCGCAGACATCACTATAATAATAATGGGCCATGGCGTTGCCAGTAACATCTTTTCAAGCCAAACGAGGAACATCAACAATGGATGGAAAACCTGTTCTAAATCTTCCCCGAACGCTCTGGAGAATTCTCTAAAGCCTGCATCTATACCTTTCTTCAAATCCCGAAGTTCAGTCCGCCCCATCTCTGGAAATTTATTTGTCCAAAATTCCATTGCTTTTTCCTGTCAGATGCCTGATCTGAAAGTAATCTGAATAAATTTGATAATGGCTATAAAAAAAGCCTGCATGCGCAAAGTGGCAGGCAGGCTTTAATATTGCTAAACCTAACTACTTAGTTCAGTTCGGCTTTTACTTTTTCAGCAACTTCAGCGCTAACCCATGATTCCCAAACATCACCGTGGTTCAGCAGAAACTCAATCGCCGCGTCTTCACCAGCCGCCTGGTTATCGCCCATGTATACAAGCATGTCGTTCATGATTTGGCCTGGAAAAACGCGCTTGCCAAGGTAGTCCATCACATCAGGACCGGCACTGCCTTTGAACTTATCAGTCACAACGGTATGAACTTCCGACTCTGTCCATGCAGATGGCTGTGGATCTTCACAATCCTGTTCAGCCAACGCAATACAACCGTCCCAGTTTTCAGCGCCGGCAAATGGCACACCAAAGTCAAGCTTGACCATCTGATGCTTACCAATCATTGCCGTTGGTGACCAGTAATAGCCAAACCAGTTCTGCTCACGTTCAACCGCTTTAGTCATTGACCCGTCAAGCCCTGCAGCCGAACCGGGATCAACCAATTTCCAACCCTTTGCTTCCATGTCAAATGCACGGAACAGGTTAGCATTTGCCAATTGACAACCCCAACCGGCTGGACAACCAATAAAGGCACCCTTGCTTGGATCTTCAACATCGGGGAACAACTCAGGGTGCTCTAACACTTCGAGAACAGTAGTCAGTTCAGGGTGCTTTGCGGCGGTTGCGGGTGGTATCCACCAGCCTTCACCAAGACCGGTGATCGGGCCACTGTTGGCAGAATGCAAAGTACCTTCATCCAACGCTTTATCCAAAGGCTCGCGAACGGCATTGATCCACAACTCACCAGCGATATCGGGCTGGCCTTTCTCGTTCATTGAAGCAAACGTAGTCGTGGTTGCGCCGGGAATGAGTTCGACGTTACAAGAGTAGCCTGCCTCCAGAATAACTTTATCAACATTAGCCATCAGTTCGCCTGACGCCCAGTTCCATTCTGCTATTTGAATATCACCGCATTCTGCGGCTGCGGCACCAGAACCCAATAGAGCTACGATTCCTAGTGAAATTTTACTTAAGGTCTTCATGAAAATCCTCTTGAATGTGCGTATTTATTCGCTGATGAAACTAATGAGGCCACCGCACCGATTGTTAAAAAAAGCAGTGCCGCAGTATGTCCAACCGGCCAATTATACAAAGTGTACCGGCAGGCTTCCCTGCCGAACACGACATGTTTGCACTTTCGCCACATACTAACTGGCAGAAAAACAAACTCAAGCCCTTGCAAATACAACCCATACCAGGCCAGACGGCTGTATATTGAGTTACCCAGCCCCCAAATTGTCAAAGCCGTGTATCGATAAAGCCGCAGACTACATTGAGTCATCAGAAAGCGCCCTACAAAGACTCG
>JALZUX010000073.1 GCA_023301405.1 Granulosicoccaceae bacterium
GAAATTGATTATGACAAGATCGATGTAGTACGTGGCCTGGACATTACGTTTACCACCTCTGCGAAAACCGATGATGAAGCCCGTGCTCTGTTAAAGAGCTTCAACTTCCCATTCAGGCAATAAGATGGCTAAGAAATCCATGATTGCGCGCGAATTGAAGCGCACAAAACTCGCCGGTCTCCATGCGGCTAAGCGTGAGAAACTGCGTGACATTTTAAAATCAGAATCCGCTGACTATGACGAGAAAATGGAAGCGTCTCGCCAGCTGCAGCAGATGCCCCGCGATTCAAGTAAGATACGCGGTCGCAATCGCTGTCGCGTTACGGGTAGACCGCACGGTTTTTACAGGAAGTTTGGGCTCGCACGAAATAAGCTGCGTGAGGCGGCTATGCGTGGAGATGTTCCAGGTCTTTCCAAGGCGAGTTGGTAATTAATTATGAGTATGTCTGATCCAATAGCTGACATGTTGACAAGAATCCGTAACGGCCAGCAGGCTCGCAAGGCTTCTGTGTCTATGCCAGCGTCTAAAGCAAAATTAAAAATAGCTGAAGTCTTGAGAGATGAAGGCTATGTTGGCGATTGCGTTACCGAAGACGTAGACGGTAAGCCACAGCTTAAAATTGATTTAAAATATTATAACAATCAACCTGTTATCAACAAGATTGACCGTGTCAGTCGGCCTGGCCTCAGAATTTATAGGGGCAAAGGCGATGTGCCTCAGGTGCTTGGTGGGTTGGGTATTGCCGTTATTTCCACCTCTAAGGGTGTTATGGCAGATAACAAGGCCAGACAGGCCGGTGAGGGCGGTGAAGTCCTCTGTTACGTCTCCTAGGATAATACAATGTCACGAGTTGCGAATAGTCCTGTCGATATTCCCGGTGGAGTCACTGTGGAAATTAATGGACAGAGTGTTTCAGCCAAGGGCCCAAAGGGAAACCTTAACCTTGAAGTAAACAGTCTTGTCAGCGTTGCTATGGAAGAGAATTCTCTTCGCGTAGCGGCCAATGATAAGGAAAAGAAAACGATAGCCATGGCCGGCACGATGAGAGCCCTTCTGAATAACATGGTTCTTGGTGTCAACGAGGGTTATCAGAAGAAGTTGGAACTGAGAGGCGTTGGATATCGCGCTCAGGCTCAGGGCGACAAGCTAAATCTGACATTGGGGTTTTCTCACCCGGTGGTACACAGCATTCCGGAAGGCGTTAAGGTGGAAACACCTACGCAGACTGAAGTTTTAGTCAGTGGGATTGACAAGCAAGCCGTGGGACAAGTTGCCGCTGATATTCGTTCATACCGACCACCCGAGCCATACAAGGGCAAGGGCGTGCGTTACGCTGACGAATATGTACTCATGAAAGAAGCGAAGAAGAAATAGGTCGCACCATGAATCTGGATAAGAAAAACACAAGATTGCGCCGTGCTAAACGTACACGTGCAAAGATCAAGCAACTGGGTGCAGCCCGGCTGTCAGTGCATCGTACTGCTAAGCACATGTATGCACAGGTGATAGACGCTGAAGGTAAGGTAGTGGCAAATGCTACTACCCAGCAGAAGGACATACTTGCCGGTCTCAAATATACCGGCAACGTTGAAGCAGCAGCCGCAATTGGCAAGGCGATTGGTGAAAGAGCCGCTGCGAAGGGCATAACCGAAGTCGCTTTTGATCGATCCGGTTTTCAATACCATGGCAGAGTGAAAGCTCTGGCGGATGCCGCGCGTGAAGCCGGCCTTAAGTTTTAGACGGAACAATCACGATGGCAGCACACGATTCCAATCAAAGCGCCGATGGCCTCATTGAAAAGCTAGTTGCGGTTAACCGCGTAGCTAAGGTGATCAAGGGTGGTCGTCAGTTCGGCTTTACGGCTTTAACCGTTGTAGGCGATGGTGAGGGGCGAGTAGGGTTTGGCTACGGTAAGGCACGCGAGGTACCAGTCGCAATTCAAAAGGCGATGGAGAAGGCCCGTAAAAATATGGTCCGGGTGAACCTGAAAGACGGCACATTGCAATATGCGCTCAACGGCCGTCACGGTGCGGCAAAGGTTTATATGCAACCGGCCTCTGAGGGTACGGGTATCATTGCTGGTGGCCCCATGCGCGCCGTTTTTGAGGCGGTTGGCGTCCGAAACGTATTGGCAAAGATCAATGGATCAAACAATCCTATTAACGTAGTTCGAGCGACGGTCCAGGGTTTGGTCCACATGCAGTCACCTGCAAGTGTTGCTGCCAAGCGCGGTAAGTCGGTTGAAGAGATTGCGAGTTAATTATGGCCGGCAAAATTAAAGTAACAATGACACGCAGTGTGAATGGTCGCTTGAAAAAGCACCAGGCATGTGCACGTGGATTGGGTCTGCGGAGAATGCACCAGACCGTAGAGGTGCTCGATACCCCAGAAAATCGTGGCATGATAAATAAGATTCAGTACATGGTACGGGTAGGGGATTAAGCAATGGAACTCAATGATCTAAAGCCAGCTCCTGGCAGCAAGACAGCCGCTCGCCGTGTGGGTCGTGGTATTGGTTCTGGTCTAGGCAAGACCTGCGGTCGTGGCCACAAGGGGCAGCACTCACGGTCGGGTGGTTATCACAAGGTAGGCTTTGAAGGTGGGCAGATGCCCATACAGAGGCGCTTGCCTAAGTTTGGTTTTAAGTCCCGTAAGGGGCGGTATGTGGCAGAAATACGTTTATCTGAACTTGGGAAATTTACTGGTGAGGTAACAATCGCTACGCTAATCGAAGCGGGTGTTGTACCAGTTCAAACTAAGAAGGTTAAGGTAATTTTGTCTGGCGAGATAACAACAGCAGTAACACTGAACGGTGTTGTTGCTACTGCTGGGGCGGCTCAAGCGATTGAGCAAGCTGGCGGGTCGATCGGAGCGTAACTGTGGCGACAGCGGCAGATTCAATTGGTGGGATAGGCAAGTCGGTCGAGCTAAGGCAGCGGCTGTTGTTTGTGCTGTTGGCACTGGTAATCTTCCGTATAGGTGCTCATATCACAATCCCCGGGGTTGATCCTCGGGTGATGGCGGCGTTGTTTGAACAGCAGCGTGGCGGCATTCTGGACATGTTTAATATGTTTGGCGGCGGCGCTCTTAGTAGAATGTCGCTGTTTGCGTTGGGGGTAATGCCTTATATTTCCGCGTCGATCATCATGCAGTTGCTAACCCACGTAGTGCCTTCTTTGGAGCAACTGCGTAAGGAAGGCGAAAGTGGTCGGAAGGTGATCACGAAGTATACGCGCTACGGAACGTTACTGTTGGCCAGTGTACAGGCGGTTGGGGTTTGCATTGCGCTACAATCACAACAAGCTGCCGGCGCACCGCTGGTTTATTTAGGTGGGCTTGGGTTTGTGTTGACCGGTGCTGTTACGTTGGTGACTGGGACCATGTTTCTAATGTGGCTTGGTGAGCAAGTAACCGAACGTGGCATTGGGAACGGTATTTCGATTCTAATTTTTGCTGGTATTGTGTCGGGGCTTCCGGCGGCTATCGGTGGAACACTAGAATTGGCGCGAACTGGAGAGCTATCCTCGCTGATACTGCTGATCTTGGTCTTACTTACAGTTGCGGTAACAGCGTTTGTAATTTTTGTGGAGCGGGGGCAACGGCGAATTACAGTTAATTACGCAAAACGACAGCAAGGCCGTAAGATGTTTGGCGGGCAGCAGAGTCATTTGCCGTTGAAACTGAACATGGCTGGTGTGATACCACCAATTTTTGCATCAAGTATTATTTTGTTTCCAGCAACTCTAGGTGATTTTGCGTCAAGCGCGACGTCCATGACATGGCTGCAAAATATTGTTTCAACGTTGCAGCCGGGCCAACCAATTTATGTGTTGTTGTACGCTGCTGCAATTATCTTCTTTTGCTTCTTCTATACGTCTTTGGTCTTCAATGCTCGTGAAACAGCAGATAACCTAAAAAAATCTGGCGCGTTCATACCTGGTATCAGGCCTGGTGAACAGACTGCCCGTTATATCGATGGTGTGTTGACTCGTCTGACACTGGTTGGGGCAATGTATATTACTTTGGTGTGTTTATTACCAGAATTTTTGATTCTCTGGTGGAACGTACCGTTCTATTTTGGCGGAACTTCGCTGCTGATCATTGTTGTTGTGATAATGGATTTCATATCACAAGCACAAGCTCACATGATGAGTCATCAGTACGATAGCCTTGTGAAAAAGGCCAATCTAAAAGGGTCCAAGGGATCTAAGAGCTAGTTCGTAATTTTAATCGCGTGGCCACTCTGGTTACGTACAGACACTAAGGTGCAGCATGAAAGTAAGGGCATCAGTTAAAAAGATTTGTCGTCGGTGCAAAATCATCAAGCGACACGGTGTGATCCGCGTTATTTGTGGTGATCCCCGTCATAAACAGAGACAAGGGTAATGGTAATTAAGATGGAAGGCTGCTTGTAATGGCGCGTATAGCTGGAATCAACATTCCTGTGGGCAAACATACTTGGATAGCATTAACCTCTATCTACGGTGTTGGGCGAACTACAGCTTATAAGGTGTGTTCAAACGCTGGTGTAGATCCGACCATAAAGGTTAAGGATTTAGCAGAACCTCAGGTTGAAGAACTTCGGTCTGAGATTGCTAAGTTAACAGTCGAGGGTGATCTGCGTCGTGATGTGAATATGAACATCAAGCGATTGATGGACCTTGGTAGCTACCGAGGCATCCGTCATCGCCGTGGTTTGCCGATGCGTGGCCAGCGCACACAAACAAACGCCCGCACCCGTAAGGGTCCGCGTCGCCCGATAAAGAGATAGAGTCATGGGCCAGAAAACACAGAAGAAAAAGCCGAATCGCGTCGTTACTGACGGGATTGCTCACATACACGCATCGTTCAATAACACTATTGTCATGATCACCGACCGTCAGGGTAACGCATTGGCCTGGGCCACTGCTGGTGGATCTGGCTTTCGCGGCTCCCGAAAAAGCACGCCTTTTGCAGCGCAGGTCGCTGCCGAGCGGGCCGGTACAGTGGCACTTGAATACGGCATGAAAAACCTTGATGTAAAGGTAAAAGGTCCCGGGCCGGGTCGTGATTCTGCAGTTCGCTCGTTAAATGCGTGCGGCTTCAAAATTACCAACATCCTTGATGTGACCCCAATTCCACACAACGGATGTCGGCCGCCCAAGCGCCGTCGCGTCTAAAGGAGTTTATTGTGGCTAGATATATAGGTCCAAAGTGTAAATTAAGCCGTCGAGAAGGCACAGACTTATACCTGAAGTCAGGTATGCGTCCGCTGGATTCGAAGTGCAAGATGGATACCCCTCCCGGTCAGCAGGGCGCTAAGCGTGCTCGTCTGTCAGATTACGCTTTACAGTTGCGTGAAAAGCAGAAACTCCGGCGTATGTACGGTGTGTTAGAGAAGCAATTCCGTAATTACTACAAGGAAGCGGCCCGCATTAAAGGCTCGACCGGCGAAAACTTACTGTCGTTGTTAGAGGGTCGGCTTGATAATGTTGTTTACCGTATGGGTTTCGGCTCTACTCGAGCCGAGGCACGTCAACTAGTAGCACATAAAGCTATAGTTGTTGATGGCACTATCGTGAACATCGCTTCGTTCCAGGTGAAGCCCAACCAGACTGTTGGTATCCGGGAGAAAGCGAAGAAGCAGGCCCGCATCACAGACGCTCTTCAACTAGCCAAACAACGCAGTATTCCCGGTTGGATGGATGTTGATGAGAAAAAAATGGAAGGTGTTCTAAAATCCCTGCCAGAACGAAGTGATTTACCTGCAGAGATTAACGAATCACTCGTTGTGGAACTCTACTCCAAGTAAAGAGAACAAGTCATGGGTGCGATGCAAGCAGAATTTTTAAAGCCTCGGATTGTCGATGTTACGACAGTCAACGAGTGTCACGCAAAGGTGACGCTTGAGCCACTAGAACGCGGGTTTGGACACACATTAGGAAACGCATTACGTCGTATCCTTTTGTCGTCTATGCCTGGCGCAGCTGTGGTAGAGGCAGAGATCGAAGGCGTTTTACACGAATATACGACAATCGAGGGTGTTCAGGAGGATGTACTGGACATTCTTCTTAACCTGAAAGAAGTAGCAATAGTTTTACACACCAAGGAAGAAGCTAACCTTACCCTTAAAAAGAAGGGACCAGGGGTGGTAACAGCAGCTGATATCAGTGTTGATCATGACGTTGAGATTAAAAATCCCGATAAAGTGATATGTAATCTGACCAAAAACGGTGAGATATCGATTACTATGAAGGCTCGGGCGGGACGGGGATATGAACCGGCGACACAGCGAACTGTTGAAGAGGGCGAGAATCGGCCGATCGGTGCATTGCAGTTAGATGCGTCTTTTAGTCCCGTTTCAAAGGTAGCGTACAACGTTGAGAGTGCACGTGTAGAGCAGCGTACAGATCTTGATAAGTTGATTATTGATCTTGAAACCAACGGTACTATTGATCCCGAGGAGGCCATCCGAAAGGCGGCTACTATCCTTCAAGAGCAATTGGCCGTCTTTGTAGAGCTTGAAGCTGAGACCGGTGAAGAGAAAGTAGATGAGCAAACTTCTGACATCGATCCAATTTTGTTGCGACCGGTAGATGATCTAGAGCTAACTGTCAGATCTGCTAATTGTTTGAAAGCAGAAAACATTTACTATATTGGTGATTTGATTCAGCGGACAGAAGTTGAATTGCTGAAAACACCGAATCTTGGTAAAAAATCTCTGACAGAGATCAAAGACGTACTGGCTCAACAGGCACTTTCACTGGGTATGCGATTAGAGAACTGGCCACCGCCAGAGCTTGCTCGTCCCCGTGAAGGTATGAAAAAGTAAAGAGAGTTAGCGGCAGATGTCTGTCGCGGCTTTCAAAACCATTTGTTGGTTAGAAGAACCATTTTTAAAGGGTATGTGAGATGCGACACGCTAAGAGTGGTCGAAAATTAAATCGTAACAGCAGCCATAGAAAAGCGATGTATAAAAACATGGCAACTTCTTTTCTGAATCACGAAGCTATAAAGACGACTTTGCCCAAGGCAAAGGAATTGCGTAAGGTAGTAGAGCCATTAATAACGTTGGCCGCTACTGATAGTGTTGCCAATCGTCGATTAGCTTTCAGCCGGTTACGTGATAAAGAAGCGGTAGGAAGACTGTTTAGTGAACTTGGTCCTAGATTTAAGGAACGACCTGGTGGTTATACTCGCATTTTGAAATGCGGGTTCAGGCAGGGTGATAAAGCTCCAATGGCTATCATTGAGTTAGTGGAGAAGACAGAGGTCGTTGCAAGCGCAGAGTAGTGAGTTTGTAAGCGTCAGCAGAAACATGAAAAGGCCCTTCGGGGCCTTTTTTATACGTGTAACATTCTAATTACGATGGCAATTTACGTGGAATAAAAAGAGAATTCAACCGTAAGCAGTTGTTGGGTATTACTTTTTTGCCAAGGACTTTTTACTGGCAGCCGTTTTCTTTTTCACAGTTTTAGGCTTCGTTACGGTTTTTTTGCCGCTAGGGAAATAACGTTGCAGATAGTGCCCAGTTACTGATTCAATGTTAGAGGAAATATCTTCAGGGGTGCCTGCTGCGATAATCTGACCGCCGCCGTCTCCACCGTCGGGACCAAGGTCAATTACCCAGTCACATGCTTTGATGACATCAAGATTGTGCTCGATCACAATGATGGTGTTACCGCGATCGCGTAGGCTATGTAGGACTGCCAGTAGCTGTTCGATATCGTAGAAGTGTAGTCCGGTGGTGGGTTCATCAAGGATATAAAGCGTTTGCCCGGTATCACGCTTTGAAAGTTCTCGTGATAGTTTGATTCGCTGGGCTTCGCCGCCAGACAGTGTTGTAGCGGATTGGCCAAGCGTTATGTATGAAAGACCAACATCCATTAACGTACTGAGTTTTTTTGCTATTGTGGGGATAGGCTTAAAGAATTCGCAGGCTTCGTTGACTGTCATATCAAGTACTTCTGAGATGTCTTTGCCCTTGTATTTTATGTCTAGTGTTTCGCGTCCGTAGCGCTTGCCTTCGCAGACATCGCAGATTACGTACACATCGGGTAGGAAGTGCATTTCTACTTTGATCAACCCGTCGCCCTGGCACGCCTCGCAACGGCCGCCTTTGACATTAAAGCTGAACCGTCCCGGCTTGTACCCACGAGATCGGGCTTCCTGAGTACTGGAAAATAAATCTCTTATTAGTGAAAACATACCGACATAGGTAGCCGGGTTAGAGCGTGGCGTGCGCCCAATGGGGCTTTGATCTATTTCAACAATTCGGTCAATTTGTTGCAGCCCGCCAATTGATTGAACGGGCGCTGGCTGAGTGCTGGCTCGGTTAAGTAATTGGGCTGCATAGCGATACAGGGTGTCGTTTATCAGTGTAGATTTGCCTGAGCCGGAAACACCGGTTACGCAGGTAAACAAACCAATAGGAAGGTCTGCACTGACATTGCGTAAATTATTACCAGTAGCGCCAACAATACTGATTTGCGCTTTTTTGTTTACCGGGGTTCTCTTCGGGACGTTAATTGATCGGCGCCCTGAGAGGTAGTCCGCTGTAAGTGAGGTTTTGCTCTTAAGTATTTCTTCTGGTGACCCGAGAGCCACAACTTCGCCGCCCGCTTTACCGGCACCGGGTCCGATATCGACGACAAAATCTGCGCTGCGAATAGCATCTTCATCGTGTTCGACGACCAGTACAGTATTGCCAAGGTCACGGAGAAAGGTCAAAGTCTGCAGGAGTTTGTCGTTGTCTCTTTGATGAAGACCGATCGAGGGTTCGTCGAGTACGTATAACACACCCTGGAGACCGGCCCCTATTTGGCTGGCAAGTCTGATCCGTTGTGATTCACCGCCAGACAGGGTGTTGGCTCGGCGATCAAGGGACAAATAATTTAGCCCGACATTGATTAGAAATTGTAAGCGCTGGTTTATTTCGATAAGAATTTTTGCGCCAATATCGCGTTTGTTGCCGTCAAGTTTTAGATTGTCTATTAACTGCTTGGCGTCGGCTATTGATAGCGCAGAAATTTTGTGGATAGGTTGGTCATTAATAAAAACGTTGCGAGCTGCCTCATTAAGGCGTGAGCCTTCACAACTGCCGCAAGGTCGGCTTGATAGATATTTCCCTATCTCGGTTCGTACTGCTGTTGATTCGGTTTCTTTATAGCGTCGAGCCAGCGTGTTGAGAACGCCTTCAAATTTGTGCTTGCGGGTACGTTTTCTACCTTTGGCAGTTAAGTGCTTAAACTCAATGGCTTTACCACCGCTGCCATTGAGTATGATGTCTCTGTGTTCTACTTTTAGTTTGTTGAAGGGCGTGTTTACATCAAATGTGTAGTGTTCAGATAATGACACCATCATTTGAAAAAAGAATTTATTACGTTTATCCCAGCCACGAATAGCGCCATCTGATAGACTTTTTGACGAGTCAGTGATGAGTTTGTCGGGATCAATAAATTGATCGCCACCCAGTCCGTCACAAGTATCACAAGCGCCTTGCGGGCTATTGAAAGAAAAAAGCCGAGGTGATAATTCGGTAACAGCATGGCTGCAAATCGGGCAGCTATATTTGTTTGAAAACAATAATTCTTTCGGGCCGTCTATGGTTGCTTCAAGTGGCGCTACTATCGCTAGTCCGTCTGCTAACGCGAGTGTGGTTTCCAGTGATTCAGCCAAGCGCAGGCGAAGATCTTCTTTGATGCTGAAGCGGTCGATGACTGCCTCTAAGGTGTGTTTTTTGCGGGCATCAAGGGTGATGCTTTCGTCGAGCGGATGCACAGCGCCATCAATCCGTACTCGCAGGTATCCTTGTGCTCTGAGTTCGGTTAGCAGTTGGCTGTGCTCACCTTTGCGATCCTTGACTACCGGTGCCAGTAGCATCATGCGGCTTCCGGCTGGTAACGCCAACACTTGATCAACCATTTCGGTAATCGTTTGAGCGCTTAGATCTATTTTGTGCTCCGGGCAGCGTGGGGTGCCAATGCGAGCGTACATCAGGCGTAGGTAATCGTGTATTTCAGTGGTGGTGCCGACCGTGGATCGGGGATTGTGGCTAGTAGATTTTTGTTCGATTGCAATTGCTGGTGACAGCCCTTCGATGGTGTCGACATCGGGTTTATCCATCACCGATAAAAATTGCCGGGCGTAAGTTGACAAAGACTCAACGTATCTGCGTTGGCCTTCGGCAAAGATAGTATCGAAAGCGAGCGATGATTTGCCCGAGCCTGACAAGCCGGTGATCACAATTAACTGATCGCGCGGCAGGTCAATATCGATGTTTTTAAGATTATGAGTGCGCGCGCCGCGTATCCTGATTGTATCCATGCGGGCTATGTCTGCCTTAGAAGAGTTGAAAACACACCACAATCACACCGTGATGCTGCGTTTCTTTGAGCGATCCGCTACTATACCGCGATCTGTCGGTGCATCATAAGCACTAATAAACGATCCTGTTGTCTACTAGCAACTACCACTTGGTAGTTTCTGCTTTTGGAAATTTTTTGGCTGCATTTACACACCTTGAACGCCGCGCTGCTGCATCACTGAGTCTTGTTTACGCGACTCGTATGATGGGGCTATTCCTGTTATTGCCTGTAATGAGTATTCTTGGTCAGGACCTTCGTGGATCAACCCCATTACTTATTGGTTTGGCGTTGGGCGTGTATGGACTTTTCCAGGCGGTGCTACAAATACCCTTTGGACTGATGTCTGACCGCTATGGTCGCAAACCGGTTATCTACTTCGGCATAGTGTTATTAGTGATCGGTAGTTTAGTCGCAGCTGCGTCAGATTCAATTTGGGGGGTGATATTTGGTCGTGCTCTGCAGGGGGCTGGTGCAATTTCTGCGGCGGTAATGGCACTAGCTGCCGATCTATCAAGGGACAACCAGCGCACCAAAATGATGGCGATTATAGGTGCATCAATCGGCTTATCGTTCATTGTGTCAATTATGCTTGGCCCAGTGCTGATGAAGCATATGGGGTTGACCGGCATCTTTCTGGTGATAGCTTTATCTGGCGTGGTGGCCGCATTGCTGGTGAGGTTTATGGTGCCAGAACCAAAACTTCAGGCGGGCCTGGAATCACATGTTCGTAACCGGGATTTCTCTGTCACTCTTGGTGAGTTGGGTGCGATCATCGCCAACCCGCAGCTGCGACGATTGGATATTGGTATTCTGATTTTACATCTGTTGATTACAGCCACTTTTGTGTGTGTACCCCTAGGGTTACTTCAGCGCGAAATTCCTGTTGCTGATCATTGGTTGGTGTATCTGACTGCTTGCGGTTTCTCACTACTGATTATGATCCCTCTGATCGGGCTTAGTGAAAGAGGCTGGGGTGTACGAAGGGTGATGACGGTATCGATTGTTGGTTTGGCGTGTGCTGAGTTTTTAATTGGGTTGGTCGGCAATAGCTGGTGGTTTGTTGTACTGAGCATCACGTTGTTTTTTGGCTTTTTAAACGTATTAGAATCTATGCTGCCATCTTTGGTGTCACGTATTGCTCCGGTGGCATCACGCGGTAGTGCAATGGGTGTATATTCCACCAGCCAATTTTTTGGTGCCTTTCTGGGCGGGGTGCTAGGGGGCTGGATGGTCGGAAGTTTGGGACTGCAAAACGCTCACTTGGTGTTAGGGGGGTTATGCTTATTGTGGATTTTTGCAGTAACAGGCTTAAAGGAGCCGGCGCGTACCTCAAATTATCAGCTGTCACTTGATTCATTGAACCTAGAGCAACAATCACTACTCGAGCAAAAGCTGCGGGGTTTCCCTGGTGTTGTTGATGTCTCTTTTACGCTGGGCGAACCGGTAGCCTACCTGAAAATTATCCGCAAGCAGTTTGATGAAGAAGCCTTGCGGGAAAGCATTTCTGGGTCGCGCTGACAATTTGCCTATGCCGTCTCTGTATATTGTTTTGTTTGCAGAAATTTCACGGCGAAATCTGATGATGGAATTGCCTGTGAGCTAAGAAATCCTTGGTATATATCGCAGCCACGCATCATTAAAAAATCAAGCTCTTCCTGTTTGTCTACGCCTTCAGCGATAACTGTTTTGCCAAGCTTGTGGGACAAATCAATAATGGAATTAGTGATCGCCTTGTTTTCTTCACAATTAAACAAGTTATTAATAAAGCTGCGGTCAATTTTGATGTGATCTATCGGATGCTTTTTTAAGTATAGAAACGAGCCATAGCCGGTGCCGAAATCATCAATGGCGATGTTAACGCCTAACGCGCTTATTTCTTGCAGTAGGTTACACTTAGTAACGTATTCATCCAGTAGTACAGTCTCGGTGATTTCCAGGACCAGGCGTTCTGGCGGTAACCCCGACGAATCCAGTATGCGCTTTAGCTTGTTTAAAAAGTGACGATCGTGCAGTTGGAGACTTGAGACATTGACAGACACTGTTGTGTTAAGGCTATCGTAATCGTTTTGCCATTGTGCTTGCATATGGCAGGCTTGTGACAGTACCCATTCACCAACGCGATTGATCAAACCCCGGTCTTCCAATAATGGAATAAATACAACGGGTGGTATAGAGCCGAGTTGTGGGTTTTTCCAGCGCAGGAGTGCCTCTGAGCCACAAATGGTATTGCTAGGTATATCAAGTTGGGGTTGGTAGTAGACACTAAATTCGTTGAGATCCAGTGCGGTATGCAAGTGACTACTAACGATTAGCTTTGCACGATTTTGGGCTGTAAATTCATGACTATGAAACTGTACCGTATTGCCTTTTCGTTTTTTTGCGTTGTGCATAGCAACATCGGCTTGTTGGATCAACTTATCCGCACTGATACCAGCTTTTGATACTGCTATTCCCACGCTGGCTGAAATGTGCACTTTTTCATCATCGACTACAATGGGTTTTTTTATAGCATTAAGAATATCATTTGCTACGCGATTGGCTCGGTCGTTACATCCGTTGAGATCGACAATGACAGTGAATTCATCGCTGCCAAGGCGTGCCAGTAGGTCGGTAGGGTCTATGGCACTATTGATCCTTTCGCTCACTTCAAGTATCAGCTTGTTGCCGAGCCTATGACCCAAGGTGTCATTTATTAGTTTAAAGCCGTCCAGATCAATAAATACTAGAGCAATGGTCTTATTTGCTGCAGGCTCCAATGCAGTTTGCAAGTGCTGCATTAGCAAACTTCTATTTGGTAAGTTGGTCAGGGAGTCGTGTAAAGTCAACCGTCGTAGGCTTTCATTAGTGACTTTCTGGTTAGTTATATCGGTAAAAGTGACCAAGCATCCGGTGAAACATCCGTTTTCGTCAAAAATCGATTTAGCTAGAAAGCTGATCCACGTGTCAGGACTCTCACAAAGCCGATGACTAAGGCGGCACTCTGTCAGGTAAGGTTTACCTTCTTTTATCGCTTCTCTACAACCTTCGTACACACTTTTTTTGTCCTCGTCGCAAATGGCGTTTAACCACTCGCTGCCAGTGACCGGGTGGCGCACGGTGCCACTTAGCTGATGCCAACCTGGACTGGTGAACACGCAATCACAATGCTGGTTGAGCAAAATGATTCCCGGCGAAGCAAGCTCGCCAATGATGCTTTCCAACGTTTTGGAACTGACGGACTTACTTTTTAACAACGTGGACCAATTGTAAAGTTTGGGTAGTTTAGGTAATCCTTCGCTGACTCGTTTTGATGTTGAACGATAAACTTGCTTACGAATCATAGTTTACTATCGTGACCGGTAAATGTGGTGCGAAAAGAATCTGGTTTTACAGGTGTTTTTTCTGTTTGCTAGCCTCGGCGATTACGCCAAGGCATTGCTGCTTAAAAAGTAGTTGGCTTTCGGAATAAGTAAAGCTCCGTTGGTTTACGGGTACAATGGGCTGACTCAATACCTAGGTGTCACAGACCGGCGTCGTTTTTTGGTCTATCATGGATCTGGGAAAAGGGTCAGAATTAGTTTTTTCTGATCTTTTAGGGCCAATAATCTGAACGAAGTAGGGTTTTTTGTGTCGTAATGTTAAATTCTACTGAAACCATTGGCACTCACTAATTGAAAATACAACGCGTGCCGTTATCGGCACAACTGATGCTTTTGGTGGGAACGGTAGATAAAGTCTACGACTCCTTTAATCTAAAAATGAAGACAATAAATATACTAGATAAAGCGCTTATAGTCGGTTTGATTGTGGGTGCTGCAGGCGCGGCCACGATACTCAATGCCGCTGATCCCGACGATCACACTATAGTTATTCGCAGCGCGCAAACGGTTGAGCAAATTGTGAGTGCTGAACTCCAATCGGCCAAGTTCGCAGAGCAAATCGCGAGCTACAACGGTTTTGCGAGCGCCGGTGCTATGTTGGCAGTAGGCGCTACACTGGCAATTCCGCGGCCTTATTTGGAATCGATTGATTTCGGGCGCATTGCCTTTGTAAAAGGTGATGTCGTTCACAAGCAAAGTGATTTGGTCGTCAATCCACCAACGAAGGGATCGCAAATTCGAAACGGCGACGTGTTCCGGACCGGTGACAATGGATTTGTCAGCTTAAGCTTCAACTCCGGCGCACGGGTCAACGTTCAGCCTGACAGTCGTGTTTTAATTAAAGACATTGATTGCGCGAAGCCATCGGTTAAGTGCGTAATATCTGTGAGTGCTACAGAAGGACAGGTCTACAGCGAAATTATGCCTCGCCCTGACGGTCAGCCTCCGGTCAGGTTTACGGTTGACACCCCGTTTCTGACAGCTGCTGTTCGAGGCACTGCTTTTTACGTTGACGTTGACGATAAAGAAAACCGAATCGGTGTGACCAAAGGCTTAGTTGCTACTGACAGCGGCGGCGCAAGTAATGACTTACCGCGTGGCAAGGGCTTGAGCGCAAAGCCTGCTGTGCTGCCGGAAATCGTAGACTTACTTGATCCCCCCACATTAGACATTCAGTCAGAGAAGTTGTTGGTTAGTACTGAAGATATTATTTCGTGGTCACCTCTTGATGGTGCAAGTAGCTATAAGGCAAGTATCGCTGCAGACAGCGATATGGCAGAACCGGTAAATGTGCAGAGTACCAACACCACTAGCGTTACAGCAGAGCTATCTCCAGGGGACTACCACTTAACAGTGGCCGGAGTTGACGACAAGCAATTTATTGGACTGCCGGCACGCAAACAAATAACCTTTGCAGAAATTACTGATTCACAACAGCCGAGAATCGATATCCTGCGAACCGGCAATACCGTAGAACTAACTATTCCCGGGCAGGCAACGGCGGTGCAATTGCTGGTTGGCAACTCTATGGGTTCTAATGTTTTTGAATCTACGATTCTTGACATAACAGCAGGTAAGACAGTGCTTGAGCTCGATGCAGATCAGCAGTGGGTGTTTAGAGTGCGTAGGATTTTAGGAGCGCATAAGGTATC
>JALZUX010000074.1 GCA_023301405.1 Granulosicoccaceae bacterium
TGTGCGCCACGCTTTGTCTGCCTTGCAGTGCTACCGGTACTGCCCAACAACCTCTCTGAAGTCTTAGATATTGACAGAGCTTAGCCAACTGTGTGAATCTTTCGTAAGAGTTACCAGAATTTTGGTGCGTAAGTACTAACAAGCTGCCGTCACCACCATCGCGTGCGCTCTTACAAAACGGTCAATATCAGCTTTACCATTTATCGACACACCAGTGAGGAAAAAACATGAAACACTCCGTTCAATCGGCTGCGGTCCTAGTCGCGCTTGGCATTTTTAGTTCAACACCGGCGCTGGCAGCAGACATAGGTGCCTGCTTAATCACTAAAACTGACACCAACCCCTTTTTCGTTAAAATGAAAGAAGGCGCCACCGCAAAAGCCAAAGAAATGGGCATCTCCCTGAAATCATACGCCGGTAAGATCGACGGAGACTCCGAGACTCAAGTCGCCGCGATTGAAACCTGCATCGCTGATGGCGCAAAAGGCATCCTCATAACAGCTTCTGATACTAAAGGTATTGTGCCAGCGGTTCAGCAGGCCCGCGATGCTGGCTTGCTAGTGATTGCACTGGATACTCCACTCGAACCCATCGATTCAGCAGACGCCACTTTCGCCACCGATAACTTCAAAGCTGGTGAACTCATCGGCGCATGGGCTGCAGCAGCGATGGGTGATGAAGCGGCCAATGCAAAAATCGCCATGCTTGATCTGGCCGTTAGCCAACCTTCGGTTGGAGTACTACGCGACCAGGGCTTCCTGCAAGGTTTTGGTGTTGATCTAGGCGACCCGAACAAATGGGGCGATGAGAACGACCCGCGTATCGTTGGTAACGAAGTCACAGCCGGTAACGAAGAAGGCGGCCGAAAGGCAATGGAAACTTTGCTGAGCAAAGACCCTGAAATCAACGTGATTTACACCATTAACGAACCTTCTGCTTCAGGTGCATACGAGGCACTAAAGGCTGTTGGACGTGAGAACGATGTATTAATTGTTTCTGTTGATGGCGGTTGCCCGGGTGTTGCTGATGTCAAAGACGGCATCATTGGCGCGACCTCACAGCAGTACCCGTTGTTGATGGCATCATTAGGCATTGAAGCCATTGCTGCATGGGCAAAAGACGGCACTAAGCCTGACAATACACCAGGGCTTGATTTCTTCGACACCGGCGTAAACCTGGTTACTGACAAGCCGGCACCTGGCGTCGACTCCATCGGCACCGCTGAAGGCACAGCGAAATGCTGGGGCTAGTAATACAGTGGGCAAAACCTGCCCGGTAACAACCGGGCAACATAAAAAAACGGTGCCATAGGGTGCCGTTTTTTTTAGTCTAGTTACTATAAGTCATAAAAATACCGAACACCGATTACGCAGTTGGAGGCAAATTGGCCATTCAGGACTATGAAGACACCCTCGACGACAGCGCCGAAGAGGTTGCATCATTCGATAATCACAAACGCGGGCCAAGCGACTGGATTCAGTCAACATTGCACCATAACCCCTCGCTGGTGCCGCTAATCGTTTTAGTCACCTCACTGGCCATATTCGGGTTCAATACCATTGGTTTCGATATAGGAGAAAAATTTTTCAGGCCCTTCTCCCTCAGCCTAATTCTTCAGCAAGTAGCAATCGTTGGTATCGTGGGTGCCGCGCAGTCCCTGGTTATTCTCACCGCTGGTATCGACCTCTCAGTCGGCGCTATTATGGTGCTGTCTTCCGTTGTGATGGGGCAATTCACTTTTCGCTATGGCCTTCCAGTTGAAATTGCAGTGCTTTGCGGCTTTGCCGTGGGCGGCTTATGCGGACTGATAAACGGCGTGCTGGTGGCCATCGTCCGGCTACCTCCTTTTATTGTCACGTTGGGTACATGGCAAATTATTCTGGCAACAAACTTTCTGTTTTCAGCTAACGAAACCATTAGAAGTCGAGACATCGCACAAGAAGCACCGTTACTGCAATTTTTTGGCACTAAGCTGAAATACGAAGGCGACATGTTTCCATTCCTCAATGGAGCAGTTTTTACGTATGGTGTTATCGCCCTGGTGCTACTAATCCTATTTCTGGCGTATGTACTAAATCACACAGCATGGGGTCGCCATGTGTACGCCGTTGGTGATGACATCGACGCCGCCGAGCTCAGTGGTGTACGCACCAAGCGCGTACTAATTTCTGTTTACGTTGTTGCAGGGTTAATTTGTGCACTTGCCGGCTGGGCACTGATCGGGCGCATCGGGTCGGTCTCACCCACCGCTGGCCAATTCGCAAACATTGAATCAATTACGGCCGTTGTTATTGGTGGAATTTCACTATTTGGCGGGCGCGGTTCTGTCATGGGCATGCTGTTTGGCGCTCTCATCGTCGGCGTATTCACCCTGGGCCTTGGCATTATCGGCACTAACCCGCAGTGGACTTATTTACTGATTGGCCTGCTAATTATACTGGCGGTGGCCGTTGATCAATGGATAAGGAAAATTTCAGCGTGAGCTCACCACTACCGATTCTAAAAGCAACAAACCTAACCAAGCGCTATGGTCGTGTCGTAGCGTTAGACAACGCCAATGTAGAGCTTTACCCGGGAGAAGTACTAGCCATCATTGGTGACAACGGCGCCGGTAAATCAACGCTAATTAAAGCGTTATCAGGAGCTGTTATACCTGACAGCGGAAAAACCTGGCTTGATGGTCAGCCAGTCAATTTCAGCTCGCCAATGCAGGCGCGCGACGCCGGCATTGAAACCGTTTACCAAAACCTGGCTTTATCTCCAGCGCTGTCGATAACCGACAATATGTTTCTAGGTCGTGAATTACGTAAGCCCGGCATTCTCGGAAACCTGTTCAGGCAATTAGACCGAAAGGAGATGGAAAAACAAGCACGCGCCAAACTGTCTGAGTTGGGCCTGCTGACCATTCAAAACATCTCTCAGTCGATAGAAACTTTATCAGGCGGTCAAAGACAAGGTGTTGCTGTCGCCCGCGCCGCCGCATTTGGCTCTAAGGTCATCATTATGGATGAACCCACCGCGGCACTAGGCGTTAAAGAATCCAGAAGAGTATTAGAGCTAATTCAAGATGTCAGGGAGCGCGGTATTCCAATTATCCTGATATCGCACAACATGCCCCATGTGTTTGAAGTTGCCGACCGCATCCACATTCACCGCCTGGGTAAAAGGCTCTGTGTGATTAAGCCACAGGACTACTCAATGTCAGATGCGGTAGCATTTATGACTGGCGCAAAACAACCACCCACGGAATGAGAAGCACAAAGCCAGGTGGAATAAAATCAGATATGAACTTGAGCTGCTCTTCAAGCCACACCTATGCAGTAGATAGGTCTGCACACT
>JALZUX010000075.1 GCA_023301405.1 Granulosicoccaceae bacterium
ATCAGTTATCAGTTATCAGTTATCAGTTATCAGTTATCAGTTATCAGTTATCAGTTATCAGTTATCAGTTATCAGTTATCAGTTATCAGTTATCAGTTAATCAAAAAGTATAGGGCTCAGGAATAATTGCTAGTGTATTAACCGCACAATAGCTGGAGTAGCTGAGTTATTCGTAGCATTGACACCTGTCTTATCGTGGCCCGGTAAAGTATCTAATATCACCAGTCATATCCAGGCGTGTTGTTGCTTCAACATTACTTCTACCCACGCATTTGTTCTCACCAAGGCAGCGTAACTCGTGCCTTCCGGCTCATCATTGGCCTCTATTTTTCGTCCAGTGATAGCACCACCGACATTCGACGAAGAGTAATCTAAAAATGGTCCGGCAGCGCGAGCACGCTAGAGAACTACCGCGTTATTGTTGCCCACCACAAGTGATTAGCCTGGAAAACCAAAAGCACTCTGACGCCCAAGTCAAAGTTCAAAGTCCACATGTTGTCATATCCGCAAAGCTCCAGACCAATATCGTTAGAAAGTCGTTATGAAATCGTGGGAATTGCAGGCGGTTTATGGAGCTGTAAAGGCGAACTCTTTGCCGGCCGGAGCGTCCTACAGTAAAATCACCCACACAGGACGAGCCAATGGCAGATGCAATCGACACCCGGACAAATTCTAAGGCGACTAATATGCTGGCCGCACTGGCCATTATGATGGCTATGGTGTGGGCTAACGGAGCTTCAGCACAGTATGCGACTCCTGTTGCCATGCCTGAATACATCGTTGAACGATTTGGCCTCCCACCTGCCATCCCCAACACCCCTCTGACAGAAGAAATGGAAGATGCTGTACATGTCGCATTTATTGAAAGCATGGTCACTTCAACGTGGGGCCCCGATCAAACTATTGCGCTGGATTTCGTTTCTGAATCAAAGGACCCGCGTCTGGCGTGGATCATCGCGGACCTAATGCGATTTATCACCGATCGCGATCTGCACGTAGCGCTAGGGGAAGCCGCCGCCGACGTTTTGGGCGTTGCACTTGCGGAACCCGACCACTGGGGTGAAATCACTGATTACCTAATGGCATGGGACATACCGGCCCCTCCTAACTATCTGCGTTCAAAACGCGCGATATTTACCTCGGCAGTGCCTGGATGGGACAAAATATTTGTTGAAGGCGATATCGACTGGCGGCATGTATCTTGGGGTGGCGTACTCATTGACGACCGACTCTACGATACCACCGACGAGCGGTGTAACTGTATTCCGGCAGCTGACAACCCTGAAGTTACCAGCGCTAAAGATGCTAAGTGGCTAAAAGATGACGATATTGTTTTTGGCGTTGAAGTAAATGGTGAATATCGTGCTTATCCGCGACAGATTATGGAAGTCAGGGAAATGGTAAACGACACGTTGGGTGGTAGAGATCTGGGCATCCCTTACTGCACGCTGTGCGGAGCTGCACAAGCCTACTACACTGACGAATTGCCTGACGGCGTTGACCGACCGGTACTGAGAACATCTGGACTGTTGATTCGATCAAACAAGGTAATGTATGACATCACCACCTTCTCTGTGTTCGATACCTTTCACGGTCACGCAGTAACAGGCCCATTGGCTGAGAAGAATTTCAAATTAAAACAGGCTAGTGTTGTAACAACAGACTGGGGAACATGGAAAAAATCACACCCCACAACAACTGTTTTAGTCGAGGAGCTGGCACTTGGGCGCGATCCTGATTTCCGCAACAATCGCGATGCAAATGGCCCGATATTTCCAGTAGGAGATGTTGATCCGCGCTTGGCAGTTCACGAAGACATCATCGGTGCGATCACTGCTTCCGGGAAACCAATAGCATTTCAACGAAGCAAAGCATTTGTTGCACTGAACAAGGGTGAAAAAATAGCATTTGAGAACATTCGCCTTGAACTTGATGCCGGGGGTATTCGGGCAGTCAATGACAGCGATGGCGCAGATCTTGGTAGCCATCAGGCCTTTTGGTTTGCATGGTCACAATTCCATCCACAAACTTCACTCTGGCCTCAATAGTACAAACTACTGATCGCGCATGCACCAGTGCAATAAATAAACATAGAGTCATCAAGGAATATTTATGAATAAAGTAAGGGTGTCCGGACTGGCGATCTGTATCGCTTGTACGGTGTATCTGAGTGCATGCGGGTCAGATAACGACAACGATGAAGATCAAATTGAAGATCAAGATGCAAGCTTAGGTGCAGTCGATGAAGATTTCATTATGCCGATCAACATGGCAAACATTGATCTTGATCCTGCAGACGAGGTAGCAGTCGACTCAACGCAATCAGATATGTTCCAGCAATCGAATTCAAGACCGATCGGTGACACTAACGAAGTCGATGACTCCGGTTTAACCGGAACGTTGATTCCTATCATTTTCGATACGCAAACAGATGCGACTCTAGACTTTGCTCAATCAGGTGCAGCGCTGGTCGAACAACTGAATGAATCACTGCTTTTGCCTGAAAACGTCAATGTGGTGTTTGCCGACTGCGGTGTAGCAAACGCTTTTTATGTGCCGGGTGCCTTTAACGCAGACCTGGAACCCGGAGTAGCCGGTGAAATCTTCATGTGCCACGAATTGACCTCGTTGTTTGCCAATTTTTATGGCAATGACGAGCAAGCCTTCCTCACCAGTACCTTTGTATTAATGCACGAACTGGGTCACGCGCTGGTCGATGTGCTGTCATTGCCGGTTCTAGGCATTGAAGAATCCTACGTCGATGGTATAGCCGCTGTGTTACTTGGTGAGTCGGGGCTATCCGAAGGCTCAGTGCTCGCCGGCTGGTTCTTTGGGAACCAGACAGGCACACCATTTTTTGACAGTCACCGCGCAGGGCCTCAACGATTGGGTGACTTGGCCTGTTGGGGCGTTGGTGCTGATTCATCATTGCTGACAAATCCACTGACAAGTAGCATTGCGTTACAGCTGTTTGAAGGTGGCAGGAATTGTGTCAGAGAGTACCAACAGCAGGTGACTGGATTCACCACGGTACTTGGACCAAGTATTCGCGGCGGACTTGATGTGTTAGCCGACCCAGAGAATCTGAGTGACCTGAGTGATCAGGGAGACAATGACGGCTAAGACCCGGCACGCGCCCTCCTTCGCACCAATGAAAAAAGAGGCTCAGGCCTCTTTTTCTTTATCCGCACGCTTTACTGAACAGATCAAACCTGATCTTCAATCGCCAATCAGATACTCGCGAGTGTTATTACTGGTATGTGATGAAAGTGCCCCCTAATTTAAACGGGCTCAGGCTGGTTGTACTGTAGATAAGTTGTTGTTCAATGAATTTAATTTTAAAACAAATAATTATTGTTTCGGCTTGGTTGCTATTTGGAGCAATACTTGGGTATGCAGGTGTTCTTGTTAGTTCTCATATACCCGTTTTAATATAGAGGGTTTATATTTGCTGGTGCCGGAGCT
>JALZUX010000076.1 GCA_023301405.1 Granulosicoccaceae bacterium
AACATCCAGGTCAAGGCTGTTTAACGAATCATCCACCAGGCTTCTGCCCAATTCTAACTCCAGCCCGATGCCTGGCCATCCCCACCATCCAGCGGCGACTGTTGCGACGGGCAACGAAAATCGTGAGTTGGAAATTCTAATGGATTGCCAATCGAGGAATGCCGATGCATAGATCGGCAATGAAGTCGTCGGCGAATTGCCAAAGCTTAAAGCCCGAGAAGAAGATAGCGGGCTGGCAGAATAGCCTAATGCTGGCGCTAATAGCAGCGTAAGCAGGCAAGCAAAACGGGTTTGCGACACGTTTATTATCCGAAAAATGCGAAATGCCAGTGTACCAAATACTGGTCACCTTGCTAACAATTTGTAATGCCAGTGATCTTATCGATAAGCCAGCACGGCACTGAGCAAGGCCAAATAAAAGCAGCAAATGCTGGCAGCCAGACCCCTTTCAGGCGTTATACTTACCCTCACCACGACAACCCATCGGCAAGATTTCAAATTGCGTCTATCATGCAGGCACAAAGTCTTCCCCATGGAAAAAACAACATTCTCCCAAACTTGCTGAACAGATCAATGAACCAAACTTCTTACTTACCACCCTCTATTGTTCGGGTAGAGAAAATTGCGCTTAACGGCCCGGGCGTGGTGATACTCACCGGGCCATCAAGTTGCGGAAAAGGCGAAGTTGCTAACGCACTTTGTGAACTGCTATCTATCGATCCTGAACGCCACCTTTCAATGGGGGTGATTCTACGCACAACCATCGAACGCGCCAAAGAAGACAAAAAATTCAGCGCACTTTTAGCAGATAAATACTCGCTATCTCATGAAGTTAGTATGTTTGATAGCATAGACACCAGTGACGAACTCACAGAAAAAGTTCGCCGTTATCTGCCCGAATTACAAGCGTACTTTGATCGCCCGAAAGACGCAGCAGATGCGGATGCCAACCAACTTGAATGGTTAGAATTTTGTACCGCTCGAGGACTACTTATCCCGAATCGATGGACTCAGGATCTCATTGCCGCTGCAATTGATGTCATACTGCAGTCACCGACAGCAGACGGCACCAGCGGGTATGACAGCCCATTTATTCTTGACGGTTATCCCAGAACCGAAATCGCTGCAGAACACCTATTGGGCTATCTACGTGGTGTTGATGTGCCGGTACTGAAAGTTTTACATTTGTCGATCAGCAAGGCTGAGATGAGTGCTCGTGCCGGCAAACGTGGCCGTGCCGATGATCACACTGAGGCGCTGCGCAGCCGATTTGAGTTCTATGTTGAAAATGTTCAGCCGTCCGTTGACTACCTAAAAACAGAACTCGGTGGCGCATCTGTCGCACTGATCGATGCACACCAACCGGCTTACACTAATAACGATGGCAAACGCGAGTTTCAGCTACAGGCATCCATAAATAATGTTGTCTCCACCGCGCTTCGCGCCTTGGGCGTGCCGCGGGTAATTGTTCGGGACCTCATTGAAGCCCCACGCGAGCAAAACTAATAACGGTAACACCCAGGCCTTTCTTCTACTGCGTGATGCAAGCTACGGCTTTAGCTTCTCACGCAGTAGCTCGTTAAGCTGACCCGGGTTAGCCTTACCGCGCGACACCTTCATCACCTGCCCGACAAAATAAGATAATAGTTTCTCTTTTCCACTGCGATACTGAGCTAACTGATCCGGACTGGCAGCAATTACATCGTCGATCATTTTTTCAATTTCTGATGAATCAGAAATCTGCTGTAACCCCTCCCGCTCAACAATCACGTCGGCGGTGTCATCACTTGACCACATCTGATCAAGAATATTTTTAGCTATTTTTCCAGAAATTGTGTTGTCATGAATTCGACTTAACAAACCGCTAAAACGGTCAGTTTGTACCGGTGAATCTGTCAACTCAAGACCATCTTTATTCAACCGTGAAAATAGCTCACCAGTGATCCACGTACTGGCCAGTTTAGCCGATGCTCCACTGTCAACTAATACCGTTTCAAAATAATCAGCGGTAGCCTTATCAGCGGTGAGTACCGACGCGTCATAATCTGAAAGTTCATAATCACTGACAAACCGTGCGCACCTGGCTTCTGGTAGCTCGGGCAGTGTTTGGCGAAGCTGCTCAATTAATTCATCATCCACTTCAACCGGCAACAAATCAGGATCGGGAAAGTACCGATAATCGTTAGCTTCTTCTTTACTGCGCATAGAGCGGGTTTCATCGTTATCTGAATCATACAAGCGGGTTTCCTGCACCACTTCACCGCCACTTTCCAGCAGATCGATTTGACGCTCAACTTCAAAATTGATCGCACGTTCCAGAAAACGAAACGAATTAACATTTTTTATTTCAGCACGCGTACCTAGCTTTTCTTCACCAACCGGTCGCACCGACACGTTTGCGTCACACCTGAACGACCCCTCTTGCATATTGCCATCACAGATATCGATGTATCGCACCAGCGAATGTATTTTACGAGCGTAGGCAACGGCCTCTTTGGCACTACGCATGTCGGGCTCAGAAACAATTTCAAGCAGCGGGGTGCCGGCTCTGTTTAAATCTACGCCGGTCATGCCCTGATAGGCATCGTGTACAGACTTGCCAGCATCTTCTTCAAGATGAGCACGAGTCAAACCCACGGTTTTCACTACACCGTCATCAAGGGTGACTTCAACATTTCCACGCCCAACGATCGGCAGCGCCATCTGTGAGATCTGATAACCCTTGGGTAAGTCGGGGTAGAAATAGTTTTTGCGCGCAAACACGCTACGCCTACCGATTTCAGCATTAGTGGCTAGTGCAAACTTAATCGCCATCGTGACGACCTCCCGATTTAATACCGGCAGCACTCCCGGCATGCCCAAATCGACAGCATTCGCCTGTGTATTTGGTTCAGCACCGAATTCGGTTGAACTTGCCGAGAAGATTTTACTCTTGGTGGCAAGTTGCGCGTGAATTTCGAGGCCAATGACCGTTTCCCATTGCATTGCGTTGCTCCGCGCCGCTGCCTAGTGAGCGGGCTTGTTCAATTAATATTTTGTACAGCTACTTGCTATTGAGCCTTACCAACTAGGTAATTGAAGCTGGCATCTTGGTGTGCCAGTCAGTTGCCTGCTGGAACTGGTGAGCCACATTTAAGAGCTGCGCCTCCTTAAAATAGTTACCAACCAACTGCAACCCGACCGGTAAATTATCAACCAGACCACACGGTACTGATATGCCGGGTAAACCCGCCAGGTTCGCAGGAATAGTGAAAATATCATTAAGGTACATTGCCACTGGATCGTCAGATTTTTCACCAAGCTTAAAAGCCGGCGTAGGAGTGGTGGGCCCAAGAATCAAATCAACTTCGCTAAACGCATTGCTGAAGTCTTGCGAAATCAAGTTGCGAATTTTCTGTGCTTTGATGTAATACGCATCGTAGTACCCTGCTGACAACACGTAAGCGCCCATCAGGATTCTGCGCTTTACCTCACGCCCGAATCCCTCGCCTCTGGATCGCTTATATAAATCTTCAAGGTCTACCGGATCTTCACATCGATAGCCGTAACGGACACCATCAAATCGAGACAAGTTTGAAGAGCATTCTGCCGGTGCCACCACATAGTAGGCCGGCACTGAGAGGTGTTGGTTTTTAAGTTCAATCTCTACAAATTCTGCACCCAGCTTTTCAAGCTCTTTGATTGCTAGCTGCAGGTTATCTGCAATAGGCGCCGCAAGATCACTACCGAAATACTGTTTCGGCAAACCCACTTTCAGCCCTTTGATCGAATCATTAAGCCCGGCGCTGTAGTCATCAACAGGTTGCTCGATACTGGTTGAATCACGCTCATCAAAACCGGCCATTGCCTGCAGTACTAACGCACAATCTTCTGCTGTGGTGGCAAACACGCCTCCCTGATCCAGGCTTGAAGCAAAGGCAATCATGCCGTATCGGGATATCCGTCCGTAAGTGGGCTTAATACCGGTAATACCGCAAAAAGCCGCCGGCTGGCGAATGGAACCACCGGTATCAGTACCTGTAGTTACCGGTACTAGTCGAGCTGCCACCGCCGCCGCACTACCGCCGGAAGACCCGCCGGGCACCCGGGTGGTGTCCCATGGATTGGCCACCGGACCAAAGTAACTATTTTCATTTGATGAACCCATCGCGAATTCATCCATGTTGGTTTTACCTAAGCACACCATACCGGCGGCCGCAAGCTTTTCAACAACGGTTGCGTCGTAAGGCGGAATAAAATTTTCAAGCATTTTTGAACCACAAGAAGTCCGGACGCCGTTAGTGCAGAAAATATCTTTATGCGCCATCGGCACACCCAGTAAAGGGTGATCCACACCCGCCGAGCGCTGTTCGTCAGCGGTAGCCGCCGCGGCAAGGGCAAGCTCGGGGTTGACATCGATAAAAGCATTGATATTCGATGAAGCTGCGATCCGGTTTAACAAATGCTGACAAATCTCAACACTACTGTACTCACCGTTGACAAGGTTCTTCCGTATGGTGGCTATGGTTTGTTTATGCATGAGTCGGGTTATCTTTGCGATTGTGACAATAGACGCACTGGTATCACGTTGTCGTCGTTGTATTTATTTAAAAGGCGTAAGGCGTTATGCAGAAAACACCTTTCTATGGGCTGGTTACTCGATAACCTGCGGCACCAAGTAATGACCACCTTCCACCTCAGGGGCTATCGCTTGAAATTCACCACGCTGATTAGTCTCTGTGACCTTGTCTTCCCGGAGTCGCTGAACAGCGTGCGTCGGATGGGCCATCGGCTCTACGTTTTCCGTATCGACATCGTCCATGGTTTCAGCCAACGCCAGAACCTTTGACATTTCAGTGGCGTATTCAGCAACCAGTTTTTCGTCAATTTGCAGCCGTGCAAGGTGCGCCACGTCGGCAACCGTTTTTGCATCCACAGCCATGGGCAGATTCTCTGTATTCAAAACGCATAAGTTACCACAAACCACCCTCCCAAGTGACTGCCCAAGAACAAAGATCTTTTGCGGCCGCGGTCTTTTAGCCAGCGATTGCAATCAATCTCGTTAAAGAAGAAAGTCTATTCGCCTTTATTGATCAAAATATCTGACGCAAAAGGTCAGTTCCTGGCTACGATTCTCATTCTCGAACAGCCTCCCGTGATACCAATTAACGCCGCAGAAATACGCTGGACAAACAAATTACCGCAATCTGTGCACTTCAGGTGGCGAACAAATGACACCGGTCTATACTCATCTATCACCACCAATCGATTCTTATAGGTAGTGAAACAGATGCTTAAACGTCGAACAACAACTTTAGCGAGCCGCATTTCCATTGACACGGGCGGCTATCACACTCGCCTGTTCAGCGAAACTGAAGGATTGATACTGGATGAGCCATCTATTGGCCTACTGGATATGGACCACCAACATGCCGGCTCCCGCGCAGTAAGCCGCTTCGGCCTCGTCGCTGCCGACCTGTTCGAGAGCGCACCGTCCGGCAAACGGCTGATCAACCCATTGCAATCCGACTGCAATAACAATGTAGGTCATTGCCCTAAGATGTTGGGTTATTTTCTAAAGCAGGCAAATCAAGAAGGCTTAATCGGCAAGTCTCCCATTGTATTGCTGGCGTTGCCGAGTGACATCACCGAGCTACAAACTGACCAACTAAAACACGCTTGTTTTACGTCTGGCGCATCCCGGGTTCATCTAGTCGACAACGGCATCGCCATAGCTTTAGGCGCCGGGTTGCCAATACATCAACCCAAGCTATCCCTGTTGATAGATTTCGGCGCTCGAGGCGCTCGGCTATACGCCTACGCTAACGATGAGATTATTGCCTCAACCAGCATCCCCTGTGGCGGAGACCTACTGACTGCAACGTTAACAACGGGAATACGCGAACACTTCGGAATACAGGTTTCAGACAAAACCGCCCAAGACACCAAGCATCGGATTGGTAGCGCCACAGCGGAAACTCAGAAACACCAATTGCGAAACTCCTGTCAGGTTCATGGCTTGGCGATCAGTGAACACTTCGACATGACATTCAGCCTGAGCATGGACGAAGCCCATGAAATTCTTAAGCCGGCTATGAATGAAGCAACACGTATAATCAGCGCGGCTATTCAAGGGATCTCAGCGCGCTTCCCGGGCCAGCTCAACGATACCTGCATTACGTTAACCGGCGGCGGCGCACAACTAGCACACATTGATCAACTAGTCAGAAAAGCCACTAACCTTCCGGTAGAAATTGCAAAACGCCCACTTTCAACAGCCGCACGCGGTGGTGCTCTGATGCTGGAACGGATTCATGGCTCACTTAAATCAACGGAAACAGCGTAACTTAACGCGTTAAAACACAGTCCAACGGATGGTCAAGTTCTGTTGCACAATAGGTGGCCCATTAAGCACGTGCGGAGCCTACAGTGGAATCCAGAATAGAATCAGTTGAATTAAAAATAATGGACCTCGAGATGATCATCGAGCAGTTGAATCAAGTTGTTATTCGACACGAAAACACTATTGATGTTCTCAGTCGTAAAGTGGCCGACTATCAGCAACAACTGCAAGCGCAAGCGTCACCCATCGCGCCTGCCTCTGAAGAAACACCACCACCGCATTACTAGGTGGCTGTCCAAGAACCAGGGTCGTTGCGAGGGTGTGAGATTTCGAGTCAGATATTCTGATCGATTGAGGCGAATAGTCATTCTTCTTTGACGATATCGATCGTAATAGCTGGCCAAAAGACCGCCCCCGCAGTAAATCATAGTTCTCGGACAGGCTCCCAGGTGGCTGTCCAGGAACCAAGGTCGTTGCGAGGGTGTGAGATTTCGAGTCAGATATTTCTGATCGATTGAGGCGAATAGTTGTTCTTCTTTAACGATATTGATCGTAATAGCTGCCGTCAGGGCTTCTCTGTGCTGACAATTATCTTGCCGGACTCAAATCGCCATACCGGAATATTGGTGTTTTTACGAGACGACTGCTTTACCAACACCCGCCCCGCCAGGTCATAGCGACTGGCATCACAGCGATCAACAAAACCGCCTGAAAAACCAGTCTCAGATGGGATCAATGCGGGGTCATACTTCAACGCACACCCACTGCCTGTGCCCAGCCCCAGGGATACAAACCAGCCCGCTGTAATCGAACGCAATTCGTTTTCAAACGCTGCAGGCTGGCTGGAATTTTCACTATCAGGATCTTCCAGCGTGGCTGGTACGGCCGCCAGCAGCGCCTGCTCCTGAGAGGCGTCGCGGTAAGCAATTATCAGTGGCTTTCCAAACCATTCGACCAGATCAACCTCACCGGGTCGCATATCATTAACGTCGAATGTTGTTTCAATCGCTTTGCTATTTACAGGAGCCGTGCTTTTGAGCAGCGGTGTAAAAATCACCCACGCGCCAATCAGCAAAGAGATCCAGAGCATAATTTTCACCAGTAAGCGCAACAGCAAACGGCGTCGATGAGGATCTGCAGGACTTATTGATGACAAAAGAATTACCACTCACAGGTACGGTACAATATTGCCCTTTCAGCATAACAAGAGTTTCCCTCCCGTGCCGGACACAAGCTTAATTTTTCAGAGACCAATGTGATCGCGCCGTCCGTAGTTATCTCTGCAATCGCTATCGACGGAGCCCGTGAAAAACCTGCTCCACAGACACGCCTTGAACAACTGGTAGCCACCACCAGTCTACCGATCGCTACTGAAACTCAGCTAGCCAGCAGCAACTTCTGCCTATACTGGCGTGATAACAGACTAACTCTAAAAGATCAAAGCACCAACAAACCTGTCGATATCTGTATCGATTTCTGTGCGGGTAAAAACAAACACCGGCTACAATTTGGCGGTGGCTATGGACAACCACTGGCCCGCGCAGTTAATGCCAAGCCAAACAACGCCCAGATTATCTGCGATGCCACAGGAGGCCTTGGACAGGATGCTTTTGTGTTTGCTTCTCTAGGTTGCCGGGTCGTCTTATTTGAACGCTCACGGGTTATATTCGCATTACTGGATGATGGCCTGAAGCGCGCGCTAAGCGACCCGCAAATAGCGCCGATCGCACAACAAATGGAAGTTCACCACTTAGACAGCCAACAACTAGCTGATCGCTGGCCTCACGCCGCGCCACCCGACACTGTCTACCTTGACCCGATGTACCCTCACACGGGTAAGAGTGCTGCCGCTAAAAAAGGCATGCAAACTCTGCAAAACCTGTTACCAACAGAAAACCGCGTCAAGCATACGCAATTTGAAGAACAAACTTTGCTCGATGCAGCCCTTGCCACAGCCAGTCAGCGAGTGGTAGTTAAGCGGCCCGCCAAAGCACCCTCACTAGCAAACTCACGCCCAGTTGGATGTATTAAATCCCCCAACACACGCTACGATATTTATAAACCTTACCGCTAACTTGCACCCGTCCAGAAACAAGCGTTACTGCAGTCGTCTACGCATGCAATCCTTGCTGACTGCATGGTGTTGGTTATGAATAGGCCGCAAAGCCCGCCTTAATTAGTCAATCTCTGAAGTTTGTATATTGCAAAGGTAAACCCATCTCTGCTTGCTTCAGCAATGCGATGGCCTCTTGCAGATCATCTCGTTTTTTACCGGTCACTCGCACTTGCTCACCTTGGATCGCTGCTTGAACTTTTGCTTTTGACGCTTTTATGGCCTTTACAATTTTTGAAGCCGTCTCTTTATCGATCCCCTGACGCACCGAGATGGTCTGCTTTGCCTTTTGCCCGCTTGTCTGGATTTCACCCAGATCAAGGCAAGAGATATCAATCCCGCGCTTAGTCATTTTTTGCAGAATCATTGGCTGCATTTGCTGCACTTGAAAGTCACTGTCTGCCAGTAGAGTCATCACTGAATCGGTGAGCTCTATCTTGGCATCAGACCCTTTAAAGTCAAAACGATTAGATATTTCTCTGTTGGCCTGATCAATGGCGTTGGCAAGCTCGTGTTCGTCTATTTCAGATACAACGTCAAATGAAGGCATGCTGACTCCCGATTTTCAATTAAACTAGTATCATACAACAACAACTACACCTTGGCCTATCATCCGGGTATCAATCAAAGGATCACTCAGAAACCACTAGATTTCTGCTGACTACACATCATGACCAACGACAACCCCACAAACAAAAAAACGGCCGAAGGCGACTTACACGCCGACCGGACAGACTACCAGCAATCAGAGTTGCATCGGGCAGATTTATCAAGTGATCCGCTGCTCATGTTCGCAGACTGGATGCAATCAGCACGCGACAGCAAACTGATTGACGCCACCGCCATGACTCTGGCTACAGCAACAAAAAGCGGTATACCTTCAGCACGAATCGTTCTACTGAAACACTATGGTGAAGCCGGTTTTTATTGGTACACAGGATACGACAGTCGAAAAGGCGCGGAACTCGCAGAGAATCCGAATGCTGCACTGCTGTTCTACTGGCGAGAGCTGGAAAGACAAATAAGAATAGAAGGCACCGTTAAGAAACTAACGGCAGAGCAATCAACCGAGTATTTTAACTCACGCCCCGATGGCAGTAAGTATAGCGCTGTCGTGTCACCGCAATCACAAGTTATCCCAAATCAGGCCTGGTTGTCGCATCGCAAACAAAAATTAGCGACCGAGCAAACCGCCGATCAACTGCAACGACCGGAAAATTGGGGTGGGTATCGGTTAATGCCGACAGCCATTGAGTTTTGGCAGGGCCGCCCAAGCAGATCGCATGATCGATTCCGCTATACTCTCACTGCTGAACAACAATGGCAGATTGACCGGCTGGCACCGTAGCGAAAACCATCGCCTGCCACCGGACTATACAGCTTTCAAGAGATAACCAAGAGCAATTAGCCACGCCAACCTGACTACTCACTCCCTGGCACTGCTCACCTAACTGCATTGAGTACTCAGGAACGGACAATCGTTACAACACAATAAACGAAGTTCACAAGCGCACGAACTCGCTATTGCTGCAGATAGATAGCTTCAGATCACCGGTGAAGCACTGGCCAGCACCGGACACCGGATTATTCTATTGGTGTTTCGCCAAGCATACCTAGTAACAATGGATACAGCTCCTGCGAACGATGATTGTATCGGTACTCGCTTTCCTTTAAATGGCAGTAAAATTTTTCTCTCCGCAAGCCTTTAAATTTGCCCAGACGCAATCTGAGAAAAGAGCCAAATGCTTCAATCCGATCGATGTCTTTTGTCTGGTAGGCCCTCTGGAACGTCTCACTTTTTATTTTCACACTCATGTCACGACGCACGTCAATTCCAATGGGGTATTCACGCCAAGCCACTGCTGAACCGGCAACATCTGAATCAGGCTGTATCACGGGCCTCGCGTTTAACAATGAACAATAAACTTGATCATCGCAGATAAAAATACGCACGCCCACTACGCCATCATTTTCGCTTTCCAAGTAACCGGATACTGCTACTTCTGTTGTTACCTCAACGCTGCCTGCATTTAAACCGGGTGTACCAGAGGCGTTAGATTCACTCCACTGTGCAATGCGGTCACGCAACTTTAAAAATATAGAGTTGACCGACCGAACATTAACGCCGGTCTGATTGGCTACTTGCACGGCGGTTAAATCCATAGCGAACAATTCAAGAATATTTCTGAATCGTTCCTCATCGAGTTTCGAGTGCTTATAGTATTTGTTTTTTACGGCGTACATATGATCCCCTGTTAACTCTGTGCTCTAGCTGGCTGAGTGACAACACAGTTTTACTGCCCACTGTGTGAAGAGTTTATGCAACTTCACATTTCCGCCATGTGATTCAGGTCACATTCAAGGGATGCAAAAACAACATCATTTCTCCTGAACAAATGAATGATTCATAATAGAAACAACAAGTATATAATCTTATATAGTGGCAAGCAGATTCCCTTTATTTCGACGAGTCCCCTCTATGTCTCAAGCTCTGTTCAGTGAACCTCAACAACCGATGACGGAGTCCACCCGGACCACCCTCATCAAAGAATTCCTGCAGATTTTGCCTGATGAATCACTTCTAAGGGAAGATGAAGAGCTACTTCCCTACGAATCAGATGGCTTAGCGGTATACAAGCAAAAACCCCCGATTGTGGTTTTGCCAGAGACCACAGAGCAGGTTCAATCAATCCTGAAAACCTGCAAGAGGCTCAAAATTCCAGTGGTCGCCAGAGGCGCCGGCACAGGGCTGTCGGGTGGAGCCTTGCCACTGGCAGACGGTATCGTACTGGGTATGGCCAAATTTAATCGCATCGTAAATATTGACCACAATGCACGCACTGCAGTAGTACAACCGGGGGTACGCAATCTAGCGATTTCAGAAGCAGCTTCTGATTACAACCTGTACTACGCTCCTGACCCTTCATCACAAATTGCCTGCTCCATTGGCGGCAACGTGGCTGAAAATTCAGGTGGCGTTCATTGCCTTAAGTATGGCTTAACTGTGCATAACGTTTTGCAAGTCAAAGCCGTCACCATCGACGGTGACCTAGTCACCTTCGGCAGCACTGCTCCGGATGTCGCCGGTTACGATTTATTGGGAGTGTTGCATGGCTCTGAAGGCATGCTTGCCGTCACCGTTGAGATCACCGTAAAACTATTACCGAAGCCCGCCGCCACCAAATTGCTCATGGCCGCTTTCGACAGCGTAGACAAAGCAGGTGATGCAGTCGCTGCAATCATAGGCAACGGTATTATCCCTGCCGGACTCGAAATGATGGACAACCCCGCCATCATCGCCGCCGAGGCGTTTGCAAAATGCGGCTATCCCACCGATGCTCAAGCACTGTTCTTGTGTGAGCTTGATGGCACCGAAGAAGAAGTCATCGATCAAATTGAAAAAGTTGAAGCCATCATTCGACAAAACCACGTCAGCTCTCTTCATGTGGCTCGTGATGAAGCAGAGCGAATGCTGCTATGGAAAGGCCGTAAATCTGCTTTTCCGGCGGTCGGCAGGCTTTCACCTGATTACTACTGCATCGACGGCACCATACCACGCAGACATTTATCCACAGTACTGCAAAAAATGAATGAATGGTCCAACGACTACAACCTGCGCATTGCCAATGTGTTTCACGCGGGCGATGGCAACCTGCATCCACTGATTTTGTTCGATGCAAACATTGAAGGTGAATTAGAACGCACCGAAGAACTGGGCGGCAAAATTCTAGAATTGTGCGTTGAAGTTGGCGGCACAATTACCGGTGAGCACGGCGTAGGCATGGAGAAAATCAATCAAATGTGTGTGCAATTCAGCAGCGATGAAATCACTCAGTTTCATGCGTTGAAACATGCTTTTGATCCCGACGCACTGCTAAACCCGGGCAAAGCAATTCCCACCCTCAACCGCTGCGCTGAATTCGGCGCCCTACACGTACACCACGGCGAAGTACCACACCCAGAACTTGAGCGATTCTAAAATGGCACTTAGCGAAGACCTTGATCAAACAAGTGAATTACAAGAACATGTAACGCAGGCTGGCACTGATAATCAGCCCCTAAGCATTCAAGGTGGCGGCAGTAAGTCTTTCTTCGGCATGCCATCCGCCGCCACCGAACTCGATGTATCACAGCACAGGGGCATTATCAGCTATGAGCCTACTGAACTAGTCATCACTGCTCGCAGCGGCACCACACTTGAAACGCTCAATAAAGTACTGGCAGAAAATGGACAAATGCTGCCCTTCGAACCTCCGGCATTTTCGCCGCTAGCAACCCTTGGTGGCACAACCGCTTGCGGACTATCAGGACCCGCGCGCCCTTACAAAGGAGCGGTCAGAGACTATGTTCTGGGTTGCCAGATCATTAACGGTAAAGCGCAAACGCTACGCTTCGGTGGGCAGGTTATGAAAAATGTAGCCGGCTATGACGTCACCAGACTTATGACTGGATCAATGGGCACACTGGGCATACTGCTTGATACTTCTCTTAAGGTACTACCACTTCCAGAATATGAACTGACCCTGGAACACCAGACAGATGCACCTTCAGCCTTAGAGAAAATGCAGGCACTTGCCGGTGAATCAATTCCAGTCACCGCGTCCGCCTTTCTGGAAGGGAAAATGTTAACCAGACTCTCAGGCGCAAAGTACGCGGTGACAGCCACTGCCAAAACACTGGGTGGCGAGCCGTCAACCGACAACAACTTCTGGGCAAAACTACGTGACCATCAACTAGATTTTTTTAATAACCCTATGCCCTTATGGCGCATCAGCGTACCAGCGCTCACACCGGAACTGCAATTAACGGGTGACTGCCTGTATGACTGGGCGGGCACACAACGCTGGTTGTTCAGCAACGAAGATTCACCAAAAATCAGATCAACAGTAGAAAGTGCCGGTGGCCATGCACAACTTTTTAAGGCCGATGACTCACTGAAAAAAAATGTCGGTGTATTCCACCCGCTACAACCCGCTATCATGGAATTACATAAAAAAATTAAACATGAATTTGATCCACAAGGACTGTTCAATCCACACCGTATGTACTCCGATATATAGCTAAATTAAATACTTTATTGATCTCACCCGGCACCGACCTAGAGCAGACGATGCAAACTTCACTACTGGAAAAATACAAAGCTACCGAACTGGGCGCCAAGGCCGAGAACATTCTGCGCAAATGTGTGCACTGCGGTTTTTGTCTGGCCACCTGCCCCACTTATGATTTACTTGGTAGTGAATTAGACAGCCCACGTGGCAGAATATATCAAATTAAACAAGTTCTCGAAGGCGTAGAGCCAAGCCAAAAAACCCAGTTGCATCTGGATCGTTGCCTGACTTGTCGAAACTGCGAAACAACCTGCCCCAGCGGTGTTGAGTACGGCCACCTGGTTGATGCCGGACGCGCCATTGTTGAAGAAAGCGTACCGCGAAGTTTTGCGCAACGCAGCCTTCGCAAAGCGATGCGAACTTTTTTGCCTTACAGCAACCGCATAGGCCCACTGGTAAAGCTGGGCCAGACATTCTCCGGAATTTTGCCTAAAACAATCAAGAGTCATATCCCTCCAAGACAACAAGCTGGTGAATGGCCTGCCGCCACACATGATCGTCGTATGCTGGTGTTAGACGGATGCGTGCAACCTTCAATGGCACCAGCTATCAATGCATCGGCTGCACGGGTACTGGATCGCTTAAACATCAGTCTTGTCAAAGCACCTAAAGCAGGCTGCTGTGGTGCAGTCAGCTTTCACCTCAACGCACAAGAAGAAGGAAAAAATTTCGCCAAAGCAAACATCGACGCATGGTGGCCTGAAATTGACGCCGGGGCAGAAGCTATTGTAATGACAGCCAGCGGCTGTGGTGTGTTTGTCAAAGACTACCAGGACCTACTGAAAGATGACCCACAATACGCTGACAAGGCAAAGAAAATCACTGAGCTTTGCAAAGACATCAGTGAAGTCATTGCCGAGGAAGAAAAAAATAACCCGGAAATTGGCAAATTAAAATCTGATCAAGCGGAGTCACTGGCTTTTCATCCACCATGTACTTTGCAGCACGGTCAAAAACAACTTGGCACCACAGAAGCGCTGTTACAGCGCCTGGGTTTTAATTTAGTCCCTGTTAAAGACGCGCACTTTTGCTGTGGCTCGGCAGGTACCTATTCAATTACCCAGAAAACGTTATCGCAAAAATTATTGACTCGCAAGATCGCATCACTACTGAAGAACAAACCTGCAAAAATAGCCACCGCAAATATTGGTTGTCTTTTGCATTTGCAATCAGCCGCCGGTAACACTCCAGTGGTTCATTGGGTACAATTAGTTGACGAGTCCATGCCAAAAACAAGCTAACCACATACCATGCGCTAGCTAATGGAGGAAACATGAATAGAAGAGACTTTAACCGGATCTGTAGCTCAATGGTAGCCAGTGCCACCGCAATTGGCAGCCTGCCAATCGCACACGCCGCCAGCGAAAGAGTAACCTACAATAAGTCCCAACTGCTTAACGAAAACAAAAAGCTGCTGTCACCTGAGACGTTAATACCCGGTGAGCCCTACTTATTTTTTTACCCGTTTATCACCACCCCCTGCTTTTTGATTGATCTTGGCAATCAAACAAACGCTGACAAAAAAAGCCTTAGCGACAAGGATGGCAATAACTATCTCTGGCACGGTGGAGTTGGCCCTAACAAGTCGGTGGTTGCCTATTCAGCAATCTGCACTCACAAGATGAGCCACCCGGCTCGGGAAATTTCTTTCATAAACTACCGACACGAAAAAACCGCCTACTTTAGCCGCGAAGGCAAAAGCGAAGAACGCTCACAAGTCATTTCCTGTTGCTCTGAAAGAAGCGTCTACGATCCACGAGACGGTGCACGGGTGCTTAGCGGACCAGCGTCGCAACCTCTTGCCAGTATTGATATCGAATACGATGAAGTAACCGGAGCATTCTATGCCATTGGCAGTTACGGCGGCGATATGTACGAGAAATTTTTTGAGAAATTTGGCTTTCGCGCTGGCATAGAGCATCGGGTCAGTGACCCAAAAAAGTTAGCTGGTGATACCGCTGTCGTGCGAAAAGTTGTTGATTACAGTGGACAGGTTATAAAATGCTAACGCCTTAATTTGAACTACCGTATAACACTTTACTGCGGTAGCTACAGAGACAACATGGTGCAGCTAAGCTAAACCTCAACCGGGAAACTAACTTTCATCTTTATCAGGCCTGCAGCCTGCCTTGTACTGATCAGTCGATCGCCATCAATTCATCTTCAAATATTGCTTCAATCAAAACGCGTGCAGACACCTCTCTACAACCACCAACATTTTGCCCGCACCACAGTGGTGAAAAATCACTGGAGCCTTGCGCCTCTGCTTTCTTGCGAAGCTCTGTCATAGCGACTGCCGCCAGTGGAAAGCTTTGTACTTCATTATTTAAGGGGCCAATTTCCCGCACCGCCTTGTTCACAATACTTCTGGCTGGCCGGCCACTAAACACATTGGTGATCGCACTATGGGATGCACCTTTGCCCTTCAGCGCCGCTCTATGAAGCAAACTAGTGTTGGCTTCATCGCATAGTAAAAAAGCCGTACCCATTTGTATGGCCGTGGCTCCCAGAGTTAATGCCGCCTTGAGTCCTGCACTATCACCTATACCACCAGCCGCAATCACTGGCACCCGGACCGACTTCACGATTTGCGGTAGCAAAGAAAACGTACCAATTTGTGAGGTGAGATCATCGCTCAGAAACATGCCCCGATGCCCTCCAGCCTCAAGCCCCTGGGCAATGATGCCATCTACACCATTTGCTTCAAGCCATAACGCCTCATCAACGGTCGTTGCAGACGACAGCACAATGGATCCCCATGATTTTACCCGCGCCAACAAACTACTTTCAGGCAGACCGAAATGGAAGCTGACTATCGCAGGCTTAAACGGTTCTACCATATCCGCTATTTGATGACTGAATGGTTGTCTGCCACTGCCGGGCAGAATATCCTGTGAGTTTATGTTGTACTGCTTAAACCACGGCGCCAGCACAGAGTGCCAGCGCCGCTCTTTTTCCTGATCAAAGTCAGGTGCCTGATGACAGAAAAAATTAACATTATAAGGGTTTCGAGTAGCAGACCTGATCTTTGTAAGCTCAGACTTTATCTGCTCACTGTTGAGCATTGCACACGGCAATGATCCAATCCCACCGGCTTTGCAAACCGCTATAACCAGATCACTTCCTTGCACACCAGCCATTGGCGCTTGAATAACCGGGAGTTCAGATCCCAAAAATATGCGATCAGAAAATAGTTCGTGTGACATAGACTTCTCAAAGGCTTTGATGGATCAGCAGGCTATATAGATAAACTACATTGTAAACGTATAGTTTTCTGCGCTTTTAGTATCAAAAGGCACATCAAACAGAGCGGCTCAGCCTGGTATTGGTGCTTCAGGATCAAGAAGCCCTTCATTTTTTAAATCAGACCAAAGCGACGCCGGTATTTCGGTATTGAACCAGTTAATATTCTGTTGCATTTCAGCACGTGAGCGCGGCCCCGGTATGACGCTGGCGACCAATGGACATCCAAGCGGATACTGCAGGGCAGCGGCTGCCAACGGTATACTGTGTGACTCACACACTCGGGTTAAACCTTCCACTTTGCGCACTACGTTTTCTGGTGCTTTGGCGTAGTTCCAGGTTTCTCCGCCAACCAGCACGCCCGAGTTAAAAGGTCCACCTAGAATTATCCCGGTGCCGGCCTTTTCGCAGGCTGGTAACAGATCATGTATGGGCTCTTGCTCTAACAAGGTGTAGCGACCGGCAAGCAAGAAGGCATCCCAACGTCCATGCTCCATCGCTTCAATACAGACTTCACGCTCGTTAACGCCCAGCCCGATCGCTTTTATATCGCCGGCGCTTCGCAGTTCATCAAGTGCTTTATAGCCGCCGGACATCGCATCGGCAAAGTGGCCTTTGTTTAGCTCGACACCGTGTTGCATAGCGCCGATATCGTGCAACAGCAAAATATCGATTCGGGTTAATCCCAGTCGCTGAAGACTGTCTTCATAGGAGCGCATCACACCATCATAGGTGTAGTCATAAACCGGATTAAAGGCAAAGCTACCCGGCCACTCATCAGCAACGGCCTTGGGCGCGGGTTCAGGTTTTAGCAGTCGCCCTGCTTTGGTTGATAGCACTATGCCATCACGGCCACGTATGGCATCGCCAACGTAGTGCTCTGAGCGTCCAAACCCGTAAAAAGGCGCGGTATCAACAAAGGTAATGCCCTGCATTAGCCCTTCCTCTAACGCCGCCCTATTGTCTTCTTCTGTTACTATTCGGTGGTTTCCTGCCATCGCAGCACAACCTAGCCCGAACTCACTTAATTGTAGAGACGTACTTCCTAGTTTGCGCAAACCAAAGCTTGAGTCTAAAGCTACCATAAGGTTATCCTCCTTTGGATATTGCTTGAAAATATACTCTACTTAGGCATCTCAGCACCACAACTTAATTGACCAATCACGAGTCAAATCAACACCACCTTGCCACGCCACGAGGTACTTCATTATGGTGACGAATACCACCGCAAGACTGCCCAGGATAACATTACGCCCACCATCAGCCACACCAGTATAAAAATCACTCCAACCATCGAGTACACCGGTTTTTTCGATAGCTTATTGGCGCGCTGTTGAGCTGACAAGACCACCGATTCCGGAGTCAAGCGCAGCACCAGCCACACGCCGGCAGGAACGACGATGATGTCGTCGATTAATCCCAACACAGGAATAAAATCAGGAATTAAATCAATAGGGCTAAATGCATAGGCGGCCACGGCGATGGCTAAGTATCTTACACGGCGACGCAACTGCACGTCAGTACCGACGCAAAACACCACAATGGCCTGCCTGACAAGAGTTGCTGTGGTTTCACGAATCCACCGGGTACTCAGCCCCCAAAGCCGCTTGATCATCACTCAATAACACCAGATGCTGTTGCTACGCATATTCACTCGCGCTGAGTGATTTAGCGTTTTTTCTACGAGGAAATATTGCCAGATTCAGGCAGACACCATTGCTGA
>JALZUX010000077.1 GCA_023301405.1 Granulosicoccaceae bacterium
ATTGCACTAACGTACGTCATCATTCGCTGCTTGATCGATCCGGCTGTTACCGAGTTAACCAGTGCAGTCATATCGCTATCGCGGGTGTCAGGTGTGAGCACATGCATTCTAGTGCTGTAGGCCTCAGGGGTATATTGGTCAAGCAGGTCTACATTCTCTGCTACCTTTGCATCCCATTCTTTTTGCTCTGCCAATGCTGTGATAAAACCTGTTGCCACCCCTTCTTGTGCACTAAATGGTTTCACTCTGTCAAGCAATTGGTAGGCGGTTGTTTCACCTAATGTATCTCGAAGCCGCTGTGTGCCAAGAACAATGCCGAAGCGCATACCGGGCATTAAGAACCGTGCATCTGGTGTGGCAATTCGCACACGACAAGCCAATGCCAGGTCAGCTGCTGCACCATAGCAGGCGCCGTGCACCAAAACCATTGTGGGGCGGCTGTGGTGACGGACGCGCTGCAATAACTGCTCGATACGAACTAGCCGTAAAAGCAAGTCAGCATCACTTTCATTATCAAGGCCACTTAGATCCAACCCGCCTGAAAACCCTTGGCCTTGTGCTTTGAAAACAAGGTGAGTAGCCGCGTCAGACTGTGCAGTATCTAAAGCACTGTGCAGTTCATCGACCAACTGTGCACTGAAGCAGTTGAGCCGATCAGGATCGTTAAGCGTTATGGTCACTACACTTTTTTCGCGTGTATAACAAACAAATGAAGTCACGACTTTGGCCCTGACTGCTGACCAGTAGTGAGCCACTCTGTTGCAACCTCAGTATTATGCGAACCCAACTCAGGTGGCGACTTAGGCACAGACAATTCTATACCCGACATAACCACCGGAAATGCAGTGGTTTTCGTTTCCACTCCATTGGGAAGTTTCAAGGGTTGCACTAGCTTTAAATGCTTAACGTGCTCATTGTTTAGAATTTGCGGATAATCATTAATTGGTGAGCAAGGCACACCCCTGCGGTCTAATTCTGTAAGCCAGTGCTCTGCAGTTTGTAGTTCAAACCTGGGTTGCAACAGTTGCAACAATTCGTCTTGATTGGCAGCTCGCTGGAGCTGCGTGATGAACCGCGCATCTTTCGTGAGCTCTGGCATATCAACAGCAGTGGCCACTTCCGACCAAAGCTTATCGTTACCGGCAGCGACAACAAAATAGTCATCTGATGCTTTGAACGCCCTGTAAGGTGCATTACGCGGGTGCGCTGAACCCAACGCCTGCGGTGTATTGCCGCTGCCGAAATACTCTGACGTTTGTAGCGCTGCAACACCTATTAAGCTACCTAGCATTGAGCAATCTATATGACCACCCTTGCCGCCAGCCCTGACCTGTAAGGTACGCGCAAGTATGGTATAGGCTGCATAAAGCCCTGCACTGAAGTCACCCACCGGCACACCACATTTGACTGGATTGCCTTCTTTTTCACCAGTCACGCTCATCAAGCCACTCATGGCTTGTACCGTGACATCAAATGCGCCTTTGCTAGTGTACGGGCCTGTTTGTCCGTAACCTGAAATAGAACAATAGATTAGCTTGTCATTCACCTTTGCAAGCTGTTCATAGCCCAGGCCGAGCTTATTAAGCACACCGGGCCTGAAGTTCTCAATAACCACGTCACACACTTTTGCTAATTGCAATAGATATTGAACATCGTCAGGATCTTTCAGGTTGGCGGTGATCGAGCGCTTGTTGCGATTAAGGGATGCAAAGTTTTCACTAAACGCTTCGCCCTTATCGTTTTCAGCCAATGGCGGCCATGAACGCATACCGTCACCACCGTCGGGGCGCTCCACCTTGACAACATCAGCACCCAAGTCTGCCATTAGTGACCCTGCAAACGGGCCAGCTGCAATCTGCCCGAACTCAAGCACGCGAATACCGCTCAGTGGTAACGAAGTTTCACTCATTGTTATTTAGTCTTTTACCTTAACGACACAGGGTGATTCAGTTTTTGACGCTACATCAAACACCGATCGACCGGTGTGATTAAGATGTCTGCCATAAGTATGTAAAGAGACGGCTACTTCTTCGCCATTATTCCACACACTGTGAATGTCTTCAGGCATACAGCAGACGGCCTTACCCGGAAATAGCGTTTCCTCTGCCGTCATTGTTAAGTCTGCAAAGCCCGGTTTTGATCCATCATCTTGTCTGGCGTAATTGGTTTCGTGCTCTTGCCCTTCAATGCCAGAGACTACGGCCCATGTTTTGTGATTATGTGCAGCCAGGCCTTTGCCCGGCGCCCACGCGATCACAAATACGGCGAGATCGTGGTTGTCTTCTTCGAAAAGCAAATGCAGACCAAACCCTTGCTCTTCATCAACTTCTCGATACAGGTCTTTAAACCAACTGCGATCGGCAGTAAACTTTTCTGCCAGCGGTTTAATTCTTTTGGTGATTGCGCCATCATCAGTTTCTTCGGAAACGATATGGCGAAGGTCAGCAACGTACTGGTCCAGGGCGTATGTTTGCACGGAAATCTCCACTGTTGGTTGGTTTTAATCAAAACACAATTTCAGGTTATTCTGTCATTGCATTTTCTAGCCGCCACTACAAACGGCCATCACTCGCAGCCTTCGTTAGCACGTGTAATTCATACCCAAACGCCCACCGTCAACGTAAATGGTTTCACCGGTAACATAGCTTGCTTTTTTACTGGCTAGAAACGCCACTACATTGCCAATTTCACTAGCATCTCCCAGTCGTTGCAGCGGGGTGCGGGACATCACCATTTTCATTGCGTCAGGATTTGCATTAACGCCAGCCAGCATCGCAGTATCAATAGAACCCGGCCCGACGGCATTAACGCGAATGTTGTGTGGTGCCAGTGCAAGGGATGCTGCCTTGGTGAGTTGCGCAACCCCACCCTTCGATGCACAGTAAGCCGAGATTGAAGGTATGGCTACCACAGCGTTGATAGATGACATATTAATGATCGAGCCTTCAATTTTGTTGGCTACCATCGTTTTTGCGGCACGTTGCAATGCAACGTAAGTACCAATCAGGTTGATGTCTATAACCTTTTTAAATTGCTCCAGTGGCGTTTCCAGGAAGTCCCCGGGAAGTGCAACCCCCGCGTTGTTAACCAGAACTTCTACCGGGCCATGCTCTGATTCTATATGATCAAACATGGCAGTTATCGCATCAGCATCACCCATGTCACAGGTAAGCGCTACGGTGTTGTTGCCGAGCTTTTCTGCAGCGGCTTTAACACCCTTTTCATTGATATCACAAAGTATAAGCCGCGCGCCCTCTGCCATTAATGCTTCAGCACAAGCATAACCTATACCCTGTGCACCGCCAGTAACTAACGCCAATGGTTTATCAGACATTTTTTGTAACCCTGTAGTATTTATAAATAATCGGTAAAACGTCAGTGCGGTCAGACGCTGTTAACTAATTGATTTGCTGTGAATGCAGTTTGGTACAACCGCTTAAGCAACGGTGCGCTGGGAACAGTAGACAACGGCGAAATAGGTAGCGGAAGATCGGCCTTGTCAGCCCCCGTCAACAGCTTTGCCATCGCCTTGCCAAACACGGTACCTGTGGTAATGCCGCGTCCGTTGTACCCAATTGGCGTATAAAGATTTGTATCAAGTTCGTATATGCGTGGCAAGTGATCTGGTGTCATTGCGATTTGCCCGTGCCACGCTTGTTCAAACTCAACCTCGGCAAGTTCTGGAAATATTCTTTTTATTTGCCTTCTGGCCCAACGTTGTGACAAGCCTTTGTCAGCATTACCGACAACAGTGCCCATACTGCCTAACAATAGGCGGTCAAACGCATCACGACGATAGTTAAACATGATCTGCCCGGTATCCCACAACCCTTGCTTACCTGGCAGAATGTGTGACGCTTCTTTACCCATTGGGGTGGTGGCCAGTTGGAAGTAGTGAATCATAGTGAAGATCTTTTTAAGATCTGGCCATAGATCATCGGTATAAGCATTAGTACCTAGCACTACTGCATTGGCGCGAAGCTCTCCTTGATCAGTGTTGATTATCCATTCATTATTTTCTTTTGTAAGCCTGGTGGCTTTAACCCCTGTGCTTATCAACGCTCCCGCACCCATTGCAGCCCGCGCTAAACCCCGGCAATAGGCCATCGGGTTGATGGTTCCTGCGCGATGATCAAGTAAGCCACCATGGTACACATCAGTACCAATCATCTCAGCAACCGCGTCCCGGTTGATCAGGTCTACCGGTTCGCCTAATCGTTTCCATTCTTCAGCACGAGTTTTTAAATCACGAAAACCACGGGCTGAATGGGCGGCGTGTATTGTCCCTGTGCGTGTTACTTCACAACGCATCTGGTGTTTTTCAATTAACGAGAAAACAACCTCCGGGCCTTTACCGAATTGCTCGATAAAACGCGGCCCGTAGGTTTCCCCAAGTTGCTTACGAACATCTTGTGGAGGAAGCCACAACGCGGCATTGACCAAGCCGCAATTGCGCCCGGAGCCACCGTAACCAATTTGCTTCGCTTCAAGCACATGTGCAGAAAGACCATGCTCCGCACAATGAAGTGCTGTAGACAAACCAGTGAATCCTCCACCGACAATAGCCACATCGACCTTGTCACTGTTGGTGAACGGGTTGTTGTAGTCTTTTTCTTCAGCTGAAGTATCCCACAGCGAAATTGGGTTAACTGCCATTAACTATTCTGCTCATAGGTTTTTGAGCATTGTGTCACCCGACTTACAGGGTGTCAAAATATGATATTTATGTTTCAAATATCGGCACAATTATTTATCGCCGCGCCAGTTGTGCAGATACTCTTTTGGCTTAAATGAAACAAGGATTCCAAATACTGACACATATTTCCCGTAGTGTCATTCTTGACGCCTCTAGTGGTCAACCGCAATCACATGAAAAAAAACACCTCAATTAGCGATCTTTTGGTGCACTCCGGGCGCCCGAAAAAACAGCCTGGGCGGCACAATCGCAAACGTGTCAGGGCCCACAGACATCGATACCTGCAACCAATCATCAACCCCACTTTCCGGCCTACAGCCTAACACCGTCAAGCCCTTACAACTGAACTTCCCTTCAAACAAAGCTCGCACCCCACACCACTGCCAGAATTGCTTTAAACAAAATTTTCTGCAAGGATGGACTCAAGAGATTTCACTGGCACACGGTCGCAATATTTGCGCAGAGCTTGTCGGGAAATTACAACTAATATGGGCTAGCTAATAACCATGTCGTCTGAACAACATCTGGTGGACATACTGCTTCAAGCTGTCGATGACGACGTGCTACTTCGCTCTAATCAAGTTGCTGCCCTTGACCCGGGATGGGACGCCAGAAATACCGGCGCAACCGTCGCTGCACGACCCAGAAATACCGAAGAAGTCAGTGCCATATTAAAGGCCTGCAACGATAATGGCATCCCGGTAGTAACCCATGGCGGACGAACCGGACTTGCCGGTGGCGCAGCATCCACACCTGGCCAAGTCATTATGCTTACAGACGCTTTGCAAGGCGGCATTGAAATTGACCCAATGGAACGCGTCGCCGTTGTATCAACAGCCGTAACTCAGCAGCAACTGCAGGAGGCTGCCGCCACTCACGGCTTGTCCCTCGGCATCAATACCGCGTCACGCGGCTCTGCTACTATTGGCGGAATGATTTCAACCAATGCCGGTGGCATGGAAGCTTTCCGCCACGGCATGATGCGCCAGCGACTATTGGGCATTGAAGCTGTGCTTGCAGACGGTTCTATCATATCTGACCTAACACGTGTCCCGAAAGCCAATGAAGGCTATGACTTAAAGCAGTTGCTCTGTGGTGCAGAGGGCACGTTAGCCGTCGTAACACAGGCGGTTATCAAACTTGAGATAGCAGAGCCTGAGAGCAACACAACATTGCTGGCAGTCCCCGGTGCTGCTGCGGCATTACGAGTGATGCGCGCAGTACAACAAAGTGGCGGGCTACTACTATGCGAGCTAATGTGGCACGGCTATGCCGCCAGTGTTGCCAAAGCTACAGACTTAACCAACGTGCTGGCTTTTTGCGATGATGCAGCCGCTTATCTTGTCATTGAAAGTTCACTACCAGAAGAACTCCTGCTAGCGCTGTTCGAACCGTTCTTTGACAGCGGTGACGTTATTGATGCGGTGATGGCAAAGTCGAAAAGTGAAAGCGCAGAAATATGGCGCGTTAGAGAAGACAGTCAAGCGGCTTATCAACAACTACACAACCCGGCTTCGTTCGATATCTCTATTCCACTTGGAAAACTCGATTCCTACATGCAAGACCTACAACTACGCCTGGAGAAATTGCAGGGCGAAATCAGGCTGCATGCAATAGCTCACCTGGGAGACGGAAATATTCACTTGTCAATGGGCCGTAGAGAACCTTGGAGCGAACAAGAAAAAGAAGCACTCTGCATAGCAGTGGAACATGGCGTTAAAG
>JALZUX010000078.1 GCA_023301405.1 Granulosicoccaceae bacterium
GTCCACTTGTAAGTGGTCGATATTACTTTCGCTGCAGAATATTTCAGTGCCAACATTAATGTTGGCTATGCACTAGTTGTTTTGAATTTTAACGGGGTTGGCTTGTCCAGACCACAGCATTACTACGAAGGTAGGATTAGCGCCTCGGTCTCTTTTACCGATGCCTTTACGACAGTTGCTTAAATTGCGCGGCTTATCGTAAAAAATTCAGCAGACACATTGCACTCACCTTCAATGAAGGTTTCAGTCGGCAGGCGCGTGGGGTTGCTGAATCGTTGACGTTCACAATGTAAAAGGAGTCATGAGTTGACTGCTAATAATGACGGGTTCAATGCTATGGTTACTTGCCGTGTAGTTTGTCGGCGTGAAATGCAACGTGCTCGCCAATGAATGAAGCGATAAAGTAATAGCTGTGATCATAATCGTCTTGCATTCGGATGTTTGCATGGCTTTTTAATTTGTTGCACGCATCGATCAGTGCCGGCGTATTTAATTGATTGTCGAGAAATGAATCAGCTGTTCCTTGATCGACCAATAATGGCGGACAGGTAGCACCATTGTTAATAAGTTCGCAAGCATCCCACGCCTTCCAGTCTTCGCGATTATCGCCCAGATAGGCACCAAAGCATCCTTCGCCCCAGCCACAATTTACCGGATTGCCGATAGGTGAAAATGCAGATACTGATTTATAAGCGCCTGGCTCTTTAAGTGCCGCCAGCAGCGCGCCGTGGCCGCCCATCGAATGACCGGTGATTGAGCGCACACCCGGCAGTACAGGTTGTGTAGATTCAATAAGTGCGGGGAGTTCTTTAGTCACGTAGTCATACATCTGGTAGTGTGATGCCCATGGTGCTTGCGTGGCGTTTACATAGAAACCGGCGCCTTTGCCAAGGTCGTATCGGTCGGTGTCATCGGCGACGTCATCACCACGCGGACTGGTGTCTGGCATCACCAAAGCAATACCGTGTTCGGCGGCATAGCGCTGGGCGCCGGCTTTGGAGCGCACGTTATCATCGGTGCAAGTCAGGCCTGAAAGGTAATACAACACGGGTACTTGCTTATGAGCAGCCTGTGGTGGCAAAAACACAGAGAATGTCATGTCGCAATGACAGGTGCTGGATGAATGAACAAATCTTTTTAGCCAGCCACCGGAGTCTTTTAGTTGTTCTGTGTTTTTCATTTTTCTGTCACCGGGGTGCGTTAGGTTTAGTCATTCTTGCTAAGGTAGCGATAGCACAATTAAATGAATTAATAGTGCCGCTTGTGGTGCGACTACTGGGATTCTTCATCGGCAGTGCCGTCAATCACCGACAGCACCCAGGCAGGCGCGATTTCTTCGGGTTCAGTAATTTCCTGTGCATCGATTTTCATTGTTGGGGCCATTTGTGTTGCTCCCAGATCAGCTAGTGCGGCATCAACCGCAAGTCCACCGCCGCAAAATGTATCGTAGGAGCTATCGCCTAGGGCAACTACCGCGTATTTCAGATGAGTGATCCGTGGGTATTCGCTGAGCAGACTCATGTAGACAGGGTTCAAATCGTCTGGAACGTCTCCGTTGCCGGTTGAAGAGGTGCAAACGATTAGCCATTCGTGAGAATCATCGACTAATTCGTCGATAGTTTGCGGTTCGGGTCTGGAGATGGTGTGGCCGGCTTCATCAAGCGTGGCTTCAATTTCATCGGCAGTGAGTGTGGCCGTACCAAATACGGAACCACAGAGCAGTATAACGTTAGCCATTTTTTATCGGTTGGGTACTCTTGTTAGTAAAGCTCGAGTGGATTGTGGCAGGTATCATATCATTGCTAACTGACGGACCCGAGTATTCTGTCGAGTGCCGCTGACGGCAGTAAGCGTTTGGCAATAGCAAAAGCGCGGGTCGGCGTGGTGACCCGGTAGCGGGATTTTGGTTTTTCGCTTTCGATGGCGTGTATGAGCTTGGTGGTGACGGCTTCCGGCCCCAGGGTGAATTTACTGGAGTCTGTTTTAGCGGATAGCCGTTCAATGATAGCGGCATAACGCTCAGTGTAGATGCTGTCTGTCGAGTCAATGTTTTCTCTGAATTTGGCGATCCCGTTTCGCCTGAATTTTGTTCGGATAGGTCCTGGCTGAATGATCGACACATGTATATTGCTGCCGCGTAACTCTAGGCGAAGGGTATCAGATAGCCCCTCAATGGCAAATTTTGCGGCGTTGTAAGCGCCACGATAAGGCATGGCGGCAAAGCCAAGCACCGAACTGTTTTGAACAATACGTCCCTCGCCTTGTCTACGCATGATCGGGATGACTCGGCGGGTTAAGTCGTGCCAACCAAACACTAGTGTTTCAAATTGGGCGCGTAGGGCGTCGGTTGGCAGATCTTCGACGGCTCCTGCTTGTCCGAAGCCGCCATTGTTGAACAAACCGTATAGTTTGCCACCCGTAAGCTGCAATACTTTATCGAGTGCCTTCTCTATACTTAGCGGGTCATCCAAGTCGAGATGTAAGGACGTCAGTCCTGATTCAGACAGCCGTTGCACATCATCAGGATTTCTGGCGCTGGCGAATACCGAATAACCCCTGTCCTGCAGGGTGTTGGCAGCATGAAGGCCGATACCGCTCGAGCAGCCGGTGATCAGTATGGTTTTTCGGTCTGCCGGTGTTAATTCATGAGTCTGGCGATCGTTGGGCATTAAGGGTCCGGTTGGTGCGCGATTTGGGCGAGTGAGAACGGCGATTAGAGTGTGTAATGGCAGTGTATTTGTGTGGACGGCAATTTGTTGCAAGCTGGGCGTACGGTATAAAAACCCGCCTTGTAAAATGTGTTGACTGTCGCCACCTTGCTGGTTGGCTGGATGGCGGCTATAGATTAACCCTGATAGAAAGATAGAAAACTAGTTATTGCATGAGCGTACTCGAAAAATTCACTGTTGTTAAAAACGAACTGTCGGCGTCAATTATCGGTCAGGAAAAACTGGTTGATCGATTACTGATTGCTTTGCTGGCAAATGGCCATCTGTTGGTAGAAGGTGCTCCGGGGCTTGCCAAAACCCGGGCGATTAAGGATCTTGCCCGTCACGTCGAGGGCGACTACAAGCGCATTCAATTTACGCCTGATTTGTTACCGGCAGACATCACCGGCACCGAGATCTATCTGCCCGCCACAGGGGAATTCAAGTTCCAGCGCGGTCCCTTGTTTAATCAGATTGTACTTGCTGATGAAATCAATCGTGCCCCGGCAAAGGTTCAGTCGGCCTTGCTCGAAGCGATGGCTGAACGACAAGTCTCGGTAGGGCAGGAAACTTATCCGTTATCAGATTTGTTTCTGGTGATGGCTACTCAAAATCCAATCGAACAGGAGGGCACCTATAGTCTGCCTGAGGCTCAGCTTGACCGTTTTTTAATGCACGTTGTCGTGGATTACCCCAGTGCAGATCGTGAGATTGATATTTTACGGCTGGTGAGAACAGAGAATGACCCGGTGGCACCATCTGTCGATGATCAACAAACCAGCGTGCAGTTGTTGACCTCAGATATCTATGCCGCCCGCTCTGAATTGGCGCAGGTGTATATGTCAGAGGCCATTGAAACCTATCTGGTGCGCGTAGTGACGGCAAGCCGCGAGAAAAATAACGATATGTTGTCACGCTGGATAGCATTTGGTGCGTCGCCGCGTGGCACGATAGCCCTTGACGCCTGCGCTAGAGCGCATGCCTGGTTGCAGGGGCAGGACTATGTATCACCGGCCGATATTCACGCCGTGGTGCACGACACTCTACGCCATCGCATATTGCTGAGCTACGAGGCAGAGGCTGAGGGCATCACTGCGGATCAAATTATCGATGAACTCTTGTCCACCATCGCTGTACCTTGAACAGTAGTTTGCACGTGTAAGGTAGTCGCTGCTCATGGTTATTAAAGTAGAAACATCTGCTGCTCACAACGCAGATTCGGTCGCTGACGCCACCAGAGTCACATTGGCAGAGCTTGTTCGCCAGCGCGGGGCAGTGCGTTCAGTAAAGAGACCCGTGGGGCGACAGGTACGAGCCCCGGCAAGTGGTGGTAATCAATCAAGAGCGTTAGGGCGCGGCCTTGATTTCGCAGAGGTGCGCGAGTACAACCCCGGTGACGACGTGCGGACCATTGACTGGAAAGTAACAGCACGCAGCGGCAAGCCACACACCAAAATTTATAATGAAGAGCGTGAACGGCCGTTCCTTATTGCTGTTGACTTACGTTCAACCATGTTTTTTGCCACCCGTGTGGCCTATAAGTCGGTTGTCGCTGCACGGCTGAGTGCAATGATAGCGTGGGCGGCGGCCAGTAATCGCGATAGGGTCGGCGGCTTGGTGTTTAGCGACAACGGCCTAAAAGAAATTAAACCGGCGGCTGGTACGAAGGGCGTAACCAAGTTGCTGAACGAGATCGCTAATTTGCATCAATTGTCTCGTGAGTCAGTATCACATAGCCACGCCGATGGCGTTGCTGATTCAAGACTCGATGATGCGTTTCAACACCTCAGGCGCAGTGCCCACACAGGGAGCTCGGTGTGCTTGCTGACCGACTTTACGGGTTTTGATAGCACCCTAGGTGGCGCGTTGACTCAATTGCTTAAACATAATCACGTGGCGGCTTGTCGGGTCTATGATCCACTGGAGGCGAGTCTGCCAACGCCGGCAAAGTACTCTATCAGTGACGGTAGCAGGCGCAGCACTTTTGATACCTCGTCTGAACAAATGCGACACGCTTACGAGCAGGCATTTACTGACCGTACTGAACTTACCCGGCAGTTTTTTTCGGGGCGTGGCAATTCTTATGTCCAGTGTTCTGTCAGTGATTCGCTGGTGCCGGTGGCCAATCAAATAATGCGAAGTTTGCCGGGTAGTGTGTGATGACTAATGGCAAGCGGTTGTGGGCTGTTTTTTTCGGATGCTTTTGTGTCGTCGGGTTGTCCTTGGCCCAGTCAGATTTGTCTGATGCGCCATCGTTACTGCCTGAAGAAAATACTGAGCCGGTTATCGAACCACAGCCAGTGGAATCACCGCTGCTACAACCCTTAACTGATGATCAGCCGGTCAGTGATAATTCTCTGCAAACGCCTTCTGAGCATGCCGGAAAAACAAAAGAGCAGTTGTTGTCTGAAGTACGTGATGTGTACTCCCCTGAGAAGCCTTCGTGGTGGCCATTGGCGCCGGGATGGTGGTTGCTGGGAGGCGTTTTTATCGTGCTAGTCGGTTTGCTGATACGTTGGTTGTACCGCTACCTGAATGCTCGCCGTCGACACGATTGGAAAAAAACAGCGAATGCAGAGCACCAGCGGCTGTGTGAATTGGC
>JALZUX010000079.1 GCA_023301405.1 Granulosicoccaceae bacterium
TCTTCATTGAAGTCGAAATCACTTTCGGAAAGCACTACGTTGGCTGAGGTTCCGTGAGGTACGATTGCTGAGGCAATCGTTAATATGTTGTTAGGCAACCCATAGCGCAGCAATACCAGTATTTCGGAATTTGAACATTGAGTGAGGGCACCTGAACTCTGAATGCTGTTGTCTATCCTGATTGCTGCTCGGCCAATTCCGACTATCTGCACCCTTGCTTCCAAGAGATTCTGATCAGGAAGGCTGCTTATGCCGGCAGGAATATTAAAACTAATGCTGCGGACAAAGTTGGCCGGTATGGCATCGTTAACTAATGGGTTTGTGTCTACTTCTCTTTCGGTAATATTAGAGCAGCCATCGCCATCAACATCAAAGTTGTCAGTTTCGTAGTTACTTTCAAGAAACTGAATAGTTAGGTTGTCATTGCCGGTATTGCTTTCGATAGCTGGATGGCTGGCCAACTCAATGTTTGCTCCACCCGGTAATGTTTCACTAAAACTTACACCCACACTGATATCCGTATTCGTGTTAACAGTTATCGATGTTTGAAAACGGCCGTCATTGCCACGAGTCAGTGGAAATCGCTGATTGTTAATTGTGGCAACAGCGCTTACTGCATTGGGATTTATTGCGTTAATATTGCGGATTCGACTGGGCATATTCAGGCTGAGTTCACCGGCGATCAGGTCTGCTGTAGAGGAGTTAGCTTCGCCTTCACCACCGCACGCAACCAAAGAACTGATGACAGGCACACATAGCGCTAGCCACACCGCTCTGGTGCCGTAATTCGCACCGTTGTTGGCGGCGGAGCTTAAATAGTGAATTAGTGGTTTTAACGCAACGGAAAACACCCTGAATATCCTGTTAGGTGAAAGTGCTACCCTACCACAACACTGCTGTGAGCAGTATGGATGCGCCTATTGTGTTTCAAGAAATTGCAATTGAATGTTACAAGGTTAATGTATGACCGATTTTGGAAAAAAAACGCCGCAGATATCTGAACTCCCTAAAACAAATTCTGGTCAGCTAAAGCACTATGCTCAATGGGCAGGGACTTACGATACAGATTTGGATCAAGCGGGCTATGAGGCACCGACCCATGCGGTTGCGCTGATGGCCAAACTTGTCTCGATCGATGCTCAAATTATTGAGTTTGGCTGTGGCACCGGTCTGGTTGGCGAGTTACTTGCGGGGCATGGCTATCAGCGTGTGGTTGGTATCGATCAGAGCCCGGAAATGCTGGATAAGGCGAAAAATCGCAGTTGTTACCAGTCGTTAAGAGAGCATGATCTGACACAGCCCCTGATTGATGACATTCGTTACGAGGCAGGAGTCTGTGTTGGTGTTTGTGCTTTTGGTCCGGTGTTGGCACAACATATACTTCATATGACAGCTGTGTTGGTTGAACATGCACCACTGATTTTGACGATTAACGGCAAGGCATGGAATGATCACGATTGGGTTGAGCAGCTGGATGAGGCGCAGCAACGGGACGGCTTTATTGTCGAGTTCATTAATACTATTCCCTATTTAACAAATGAAGATGTGGATGGTAAGTTGCTCATTGTTAGAAACACTAGATTTGAAAGTGAAGTCGAATGCACCCAAGAATTCAGTTAAACCCTTCGCCATCTGTTCGGTCAATAATTGCTGCGGTGTTGTTTGCAGCACTTAGTGCGTGTGGTGGAAATAGCGGGGAAATAACAAAAACAGTTACCGCACCTACTAATGGTGATGTGTTACTCGCGTTAACGACGGCTTCACTATCTACCCGCCAAGCGTTGTTAGCTCATATGGAAGACCGATACCTGTGGTATCGAGACCTGCCTGACCTTGATATTACTCAAGAGAAGTATAGTGATTTAGGAATCTTACTTAATGATCTGAAAAAGCAACCGGAAGATCGCTTCAGTGCTCTGGTGAATACAGCAACTCAGCAACAACGAATAGATCAGGGAGTCACTGGCAGCTTTGGTTTGCGTTTTTCCTTACGTTCCGCCTCCGATGCTGAAAACCCTGAGAGTGTTGATCTTAGAATTGCCGGAGTCGATGATTTTGGTACTGTCGGCTTGGCTGGTATACAGCGTGGAGATCGCGTGATCGGTGCAGAGGGAAAATCAATTGATGAGCTCGGTTACAATGGTTTTCTTGATCTGTTTTCTGAACCTGGGTTAGGGGTAACAAGGGAATTGGAAATCAGGCATCCCAATGGTTCTGAGCAAAGTTATAACATTACACGTACCGAGCACGCTCTTAACCCGGTTAGAAAGCAAACCATCTTTACTCATCCTGATACCGGTCGAAGGGTTGGTTATGTGTTGATTGAAGAGTTTATTCGTCTGACATCAGATCAATTGGCACTTTATCGGCAAGACTACGCAGGCCTCGGGCTTGATGATTTAATTGTTGATCTTCGCTATAACAGTGGCGGTCTGGTGTCAGCATCGCGTGATCTGGCGAGTAGCATTTACGGGCAAACTCAAAGTGGAGATGTGTACACTGAATTGCGCCGAAACGATAAATACACACAGGAAAACTCCAGCTTTCTTTTCCGGCAGTTTGACAGCGCTTTTAATTCTCTGAATAGAGTGTTTATTTTAACTACTGGATCTACCTGCTCGGCCTCGGAAGAGGTTATCAACGGACTAAGAGCCTTCACCGAAGTTATCACTATCGGCTCTGTTACCTGTGGTAAGCCGTATGCGTCTAGATCATTTAATCTTGTTCCTGAACTGCTGAGTGTCAATGTGTTGGATTCGCGTAGTGTTAATGCCTTAGGTGAAGGTGATTTCTATACCGGGTTTGTACCGACCTGCGAAGCCATTGATGATCCAACGCTACCGTTCAGTGATCCTCGGGAATCTTTAGTCAGTGTGGCACTTTACTACGCAGAGACTGGTCAATGTCGGGAGGTTGATCGCGTCGCTCTGGGCAAAGCTCGCGCTACAAAGGCGGCGATCTCACCGCCCGTAGACGATGTTCGATCAGCCTATGGGGCAATACTACCCTAGCGCATCAAAGCAGCGTGCGGTGACCGACGTTTTGCTGTCTCGACTGATTTTTTCCAGTGTGTTGGCAATGTTGGTGGTTTTCTTCCGCAGTGCTTGATTTTGCTTTGCGGTTTGCAAGGTCATAAAGCGGTGTAGAAAATTAGCCCATAAGTCTTCGCTGGCTTGCCATTCATCCGGGTAGTTGGTTTCGGTTATCGACCATAGTGAGTTGACGTGGTTGTTCATGTTGTCGGTAAAACCAGATACGTTCTGGTTGGCTAATAATTCATTGAATTGAACAGTCCATTGTTTCCACAGGGCGAGTCGCTGGCTGCCTAGGTTTATTTGCTGTGACAGTGTTTCGCTAAGTAAATCGCTCTGCGATGAGTTGAATTTAATGCCGGCTCTTTTAGCCCAGCTTAAGATATTCTTATGTCGACGTACTAATTTTTCTGCTGTCGTTTCGCTATTATATGTTTTTACCCTTAGTGTATTTATATCAGCCGTTTTTTGTTTTATCTGAGCAACTTGCGTTTCGCTTAAGGTTGACCAGAAATCAGTCGCCTGATTCAAAGGGTTGCATTGGCGGATCGCCAGTGACAGCTCGCCAGCCTGGTCTGTCCAGCGAGTGACTGTGGCATGTGTGATGCCGTTTTCTGTTCCTAGTTGTTGAGCCACTTCACGTAGGAGTCCGCTGTATAATGGCAGTTGTGTATTTCGATGCCACTGATGATATTCAGCGAAACGTTGATCAATAGCGTTTTCCTGTGCTTTGGTAAATTTTGCGTAGCCCTTCATCGCTTTTGTTATTCGTTTGGGCGCCCCGTTATAGATTGTCCCAAGCACTACAGGACTGCTGCAGGCGGTGGTAAATAAAATGCAGATCAGCACAATGCCGAATCTAGGTCTGTGTTTTTTCCGTGTATTTTGCATGGCGTAATTGCTTGTTGGGTTGCTCGTCTGTTTTATCGAAAAGGGTCTGACTAAAGATATTTGTGTTCTGGCGGTGACGCTTGTGTGCAATCCCTTGTTACTCGCAGTAAACAAGCCGAAAATGTAAGTCGTTCTACTATAGCGTTGGCTTAGTACTCTAGGTGATGGCGTAATAGTTCACTTGTCTCTATTATTTTTTGGGGTAGAAATTGGCTATAAGTGTATTTGACCTTTTCAAGGTGGGTATTGGGCCGTCCAGCTCGCATACAGTGGGGCCGATGCTAGCAGCAAATACATTCGTTAGTCAGTTAGTGACGGACGGAAGGTTGCAGAGCGTAGCAACGCTCAAAGTACAATTGTATGGGTCACTTGGTGCAACAGGCAAAGGTCATGGTAGCGATAAAGCGATTATTTTAGGGCTAATGGGTGAAAATCCGGCCACGATTGATCCTGCCATTGTTCCGGAGATCATGCAGCAGGTACGCGATGAGCAGTGCTTATCATTAATGAAGTCGCATCGAGTCGTTTTCGTTGAGAACAAACATCTTATATTGCATAAAAGAAAGTCGCTTCCTTTTCACCCCAATGGAATGCGCTTTGAGGCGGTTGACCAACAAGGTAATCAAATCATTTCCTCAGTTTATTATTCCGTAGGAGGGGGCTTTGTTGTTGATGAGGCAGCAGCGACTGGTGACAACCCCATTGTGGAGGCAAAAGAAGCCCTTCCTCTTCCGTTTACAACGGCGCTTCAACTGCTTGAGCGATGTAAGGAAACCGGTGGTAGCTTCAGTGATGTCATGCTTGAAAATGAGAAAGTCTGGCGCACCGAACTCGAAATTAAAACAGAACTGTTGCAAATATGGTCAGTGATGCAAGAGTGTGTCAGTAATGGATGTGCTAACGAGGGAATATTGCCGGGCGGTTTACAAGTAAAGCGTCGTGCTGCACAAATGTATCAGCAATTGGCCAGTCGTCCCGAAATGGCCTTGCGTGATCCGTTAAGCATATTGGATTGGGTTAACTTGTATGCTTTGGCAGTGAATGAAGAAAATGCCGCCGGCGGGCGTGTAGTCACAGCGCCGACCAATGGCGCAGCCGGTATTATTCCGGCAGTGTTGCACTACTATGAGCGGTTTGTACCGGGCGCTAATGAGGAAGGCATTGTTAAATTTCTGTTAACTGCGGGTGCCATCGGCGTTGTTTACAAAGAAAACGCTTCAATCTCTGGTGCTGAAGTGGGCTGTCAGGGAGAAGTTGGGTCAGCCTGTTCGATGGCAGCTGGTGCGCTGTGCGAAGTAATGGGTGGAACTCCGGCGCAGGTAGAAAACGCCGCTGAAATCGCGATGGAACATAACCTTGGTTTAACCTGCGACCCGGTGGGTGGGTTAGTGCAGGTTCCTTGTATTGAGCGCAATGCAATGGCATCTATCAAGGCGATTAATTCTGTTCGAATGGCATTGCGTGGTGACGGTAGCCATTTTGTGTCGCTAGATAAAGTAATAAAAACCATGCGAGACACCGGTATGGATATGAAAACCAAATACAAAGAGACCGCTCGGGGCGGGCTGGCCATTAACGTTATTGAAGTGCCGGTGAATATTATTGAGTGTTAGTGCCTATCGTAGTGAAGTTGGTAATCCGGTGCATATATGTACACTTTATGAGCTAGTCGGTTATTTTAAACATCGTTCACAGGAATACGCCTATAAATCCAGTGAATGAACATAAGACGGCACAGTTCTCGCTACAGAGGGGCTGCTGCTATGGAGCAGCCTATGTGTGATTAATTGGATCGGAGCTTTCCCCCATGCGTATTATGTTTGCAGCCGTTGTTGCATCAACTGTATATCTTCAAGGTTGTACAACAAAATCTGACATCTCTGAACTGCCTACGACTGCGGAAAAGGTACAGGCAGAAGCTGAGTCGTTCACAACTTATGTTGGTTCTGAAGGCAGTCGGATTCGTACTGGCAGTGGCGATTGTTTACGCTCTGGTGGATTGTCAAGCGAAAGCTTAACGGTTGAGTGCCAAGCCAGCACTGATGTGGCGGTCAGCAATAAAGCACCAGCAGCAGCGCCAACACCAGCACCAAAGCAATTGGCGAGTTTGTCTTATGACGGTACCGCATTGTTTCTGTTTGATTCTGCTGAGCTAACAACGCAAGGCCGACGTGAGTTAGATGGCTTGGTGGCCAAGCTAAATGGCAGCGCAGAGGTTACCGGTATTTACGTGGTAGGTCATGCGGATAGTAAGGGTTCGGTTAATTACAATCAGGCGCTGTCTGAGAGTCGTGCAGCTGCAGTTAGGCAGTATTTGAACGCATCCCTGAACAATGTTGAGGTCATGGCTTCCGGGCTAGGTGAATCAGCGCCTGTTGCTGACAATTCGACGGAAGCCGGTCGTCAGCGTAACCGTCGGGTCGAAGTCAAAATAGATGCCGTTGAATCTAATTAATAGTTTGAATGATATCGGTTAGTATTTTTGGTGGGATTTGATCGCGCGCTGCAACGGATAAAAAACGAAGGGGCCAGTCAATTGACTGGCTTTTTTTATGGGCGACAGTACACTTTGGACATTCAAAAGCCATAGGTTACTGTAAGAAACGAATCTTCATCGACAAGATCTTCTTGCCCGTTGTCAAAGTCATAGCGCTTAACGCTGTAGGCATACTTCAAAGCGGTATTGGGCCCTACTCGAACCGAAAAACCAGCCTCACCAATAGTGGTGATTTGTGATTCGCCCGTTGTAGCTTCTATGTTCGCATCGAATCGTAGTAGACCCAGAAACTTGGTGGTGAACAGGCCGCCGGCGAAGAGAAACCCTTCGGTGGTATCGTTGCTTGGATCTATAAAATCTACTTTTGTGCCGCCAAAGCCAGTGTGAACGGTGAATTGGCTGTTCTTGGTGCGAAATAAATGATTGCCTATACCTATTCTTGCGTCAATTTCACGCTCTACTCCGCCTGGATCATCCTGTTCAATACTGAATTCTCCGAAGCTGAAGAGGGATTGGCTTATCGCATAGGTAGGGTTATAACCTAGTCGGTAACTGCTACTGCCGGATTCGCGTATCCAGTCAAGATAGACGTACTGGGATAAAGGATTGCCCTGACGCCGGGCATAGAATCGAAGTGCAGGGCTTTGACCTGAACCAATTTGAGTGCCTGCCTCTATGCCACCGCTCCAATCTGCAGAAGCATTTGTAGTCATGGTAATCGCGCCACACAGCGTTGTTAACGAGACCAGACCAGTGAGTGTTTTCATTGTAAAAACCTGCGCAGTAAAAACTCTATAGTATAGGTTTGGCGGCGGTCAGAGTTAAAAACACGGTAAGTTATTGTGGCAAATCAGGTGGGGCAGGAGTGCCGCATAAGTTGCTGCACGGGGCTAACGGTTTCGAAGGACGGAGTCCTTTCTTACCAGGTGCGTACTGGCCCTGAATCAAGGTGGACAAAATTTGAGCGAGGGTAATAGCCCACGCCACCGCCGCTGAGGCGCAAGGCAGCGCGTTGGATGTCACTGGTTTCTACGCGCGGAATGCGGATATCGATCGCTTTGCCGGCCATGTGAAAGCTTCGCTTGGCGACGCCTTCGGTGGTTTTACGCAGCATGTCGTTGGTTTTTTTGGAGCGAAATGCCGACAAAACCAGGACGGGCTTTTCGGTTTCGAGTGTGCGGGTGAGTAAATACAAAATATTTAGCAGTCGTGGATCGATCGCTTTGATTTCGCTGGTCCGAAAATCACGAAGAATCCAGTTGATCTCGTTCAGGCCACTGCCAACGTATTTCCCTTCTGACCAGTAAACTACATTGTTTTTTTCACCAGTGTGCACGTTGTACAAAGACAGCGAACGCTCAGGGTAAACAATATTACGACCACGACTTGCTGCACCGGCAGTAGTCATTGGCAGTAGTGAACTGACAAGGCCCGCAGCGATTAGCTTTCTGCGGTTAGTGTTGCAGTTCGTTGAATTATTATTATGTTTTTTATTCAATCTGTGATGTCCGGCATTTGGTGTGTTTGGGACGATTCTGAGTGCACTATATACAAACTAACTAGTTCAAAAGTGATGGAATCTCCACAGCATGATCAATAATGCACGGATGAGGCCAAAACAGCCGGTAGTTCCTGTGGCTTATTCATACTAAAAGTCACCACAGGAATTATAAGTGACGTAACTGGGTATTAACAGTAAATAAACACTTACATCGTTAGTCAATTGTCAAAAATTCACCATTCGGTACGATTGATTCAAATAATTTGCAAGTTTCCTTGTCCTGTGGAACATTTAAGCGCCAATGCGAGTGTAGGACATGGCGTGTATTTTATTCAAACTCCGGCTGGTTCCAGAAGACGAGGCGGAAGACGTTCGCCAGCTTCTGAGCGACAGTTATATTCCCTGGTATGAGACCAGCGCTGGCCGCTGGGGGATTTCGTTCCCGGCTATTTGGATTACTGAGGACGAGGACTTGCCGCGTGCCAAGGAATTGCTAGCGCAGTACCAGGACAGTCGTCTGGCGAGAATCAGGGCAGAGCATCAGGAAAGAGATGACCGCGGGGAAAAAGAAACCGTGTTGACGCGCTTTTGTCAGCGACCACTGCAAGGGACCGCTGTTGCCGCGGTGATTGCCGTCATCGTGTATTTCTCAATCAGGCCCTTTTTCTCGATCCTTGGATCCTGATTTGCAACGATGTGTTGATTTCTTGTAGGTGAGAATTATTGGGGTGCAGCGCCAATAACGTTTTAATGGAATCAGTTTTCGCTGCAGTGGCTCATACAATCATTATAGGGAGCCTTGCGTCTTGTCGCTTCATACCTTTGCAGGCTCGGCAATGAATTCCGTGGCAATTTGCCCTTG